>CAMKZP010000036.1 GCA_946477805.1 uncultured Enterobacter sp. | reverse complement strand
GTGCAGGGCAGAGATGAAGTGCACGCGAGCAAAGTCGATAAAGCCCAGACGGAAGTCCAGGGTCTCTTTCACCTGCTCTCTCACTTCGTTGCTCAGGCCATCCCACTTGTTGACGACGATAACCAGTGAGCGCCCACTATTCAGGATAAAGCCGAGCAGAGAGAGATCCTGATCGGAGATGCCTTCTCGCGCGTCGATAACCAGCAGCACCACGTTAGCGTCTTCAATCGCCTGCAGGGTTTTGATAACGGAGAATTTTTCCACCACGTCGGTGATTTTTCCACGCTTGCGCACGCCTGCCGTGTCGATGAGGACAAACTCACGTTCATCGCGCTGCATTGGGATGTAGATGCTGTCGCGCGTGGTGCCCGGCATGTCGTATACCACGACGCGTTCTTCACCCAGGATACGGTTAGTAAGCGTAGACTTACCTACGTTTGGGCGCCCCACGATAGCCAGTTTGATTGGCAGATCCTGCGGGTTAAAGACCTCTTCAGGCTCCTCTTCGCCTTCCTGGTCTTCTTCGAACTGCGCCCAGTATTCCGCGTCTTCATCCACTTCTTCCGGCGGGTTCACTTCGTCAACCCACGGCAGCAGCACGGTTTCCAGCAGGCTGGTAACGCCGCGGCCGTGAGATGCCGCGATAGGGTAGATATCACCCAGGCCTAAAGACCAGAAATCCGCGATGGCCTGATCGGCATCGATGCCGTCAGTTTTGTTCGCCACCAGGAAGGTTGGCTTTTCACGCGAGCGTAAATGCTTGGCAATAGCGGAGTCTGCTGGCATGAGGCCCGCACGGGCATCCACCATGAACAGCACCACGTCCGCCTCTTCAATCGCCAGCAGAGACTGTTCCGCCATGCGGGTTTCAACGCCGTCTTCCGTGCCGTCGATACCGCCGGTATCGATACAGATGAACTCGCGTCCTTCCACCTCTGCACGACCGTACTTACGGTCACGCGTCAGCCCCGGGAAATCCGCAACCAGCGCATCACGGGTGCGTGTTAAACGGTTAAAAAGAGTGGATTTTCCAACGTTAGGGCGCCCGACAAGCGCGACCACAGGTACCATGTTTGAAGCCTCATAAAATTCAAATAAACGTCGCTTTTGCGGCGTTTTTAAAAATGTCAAAACGGCTCCTGAGTGAACAGGAGCCGTTTAGTATACTACAACCGCCGGGTAATTAACGCGTGATCGCGTACAGCGTGCCGTCTTTTGCCTGGATCAGCAGCTTGCCATCGGCAACAACCGGATCCGTCAGGAAGCCAGAGCTGTCGACTTTTTGCTGAGCAGTGAAGCGCCCCGTTTCCGGATCGACCCAGTGCATATAACCTTCGCTATCACCCACCACCAGGCTACCGTTGTACAGTACCGGTGCGGTCAGCAGGCGGTGCAGCAGATCGCTCTGCGTCCACAGCGTTACGCCACCTTCGGTGTTCAACGCCAGCAGGCGATCGTTCTGGTCAACCATATAAATACGGTTACCTTCAACCACGAAATCGTTCACCGAGCCCAGCTCACGTTTCCACATAATCTGGCCACTGCGCAGATCCAGGGCGGTCAGGTTACCGTTGTAGGCCAGCGCATAAACGACGCCGTCAACGATGACAGGTGTCGTGTCCACATCGCTAAGGCGGTCAATTTCCGTTGAGCCGGTCGCCTGGGAGATACGCTGCTGCCAGATCATCTGGCCCTGCTGCAACAGAACCGCGCTCACGCGACCGTTGTCACCCCCGACAATCGCCGCACCAAAAGCCGTAGCCGGAGCGGATTCACCGCGCAGCGACAGCGCTGGCATGTCCAGGTTGACCGTCCATTTGACCAGACCATCCGCTTCGTTCAGCGCCTGCAGCTGCCCGTTGCTGGTGTGGATCAGCACCATGCCGTCGCTCACCACCGGACGAGAGAGAGACTCACCGGCGACGGTGGTTTGCCAGGCAACAGAACCATCGCTGGCGTTCAGCGCATAGACCTGCGCTTTTTCGCTACCCACATACACGTGGCCACCTGCAACCGTCAGACCGCCGGAGAGCAGTGCGGATTTGCGGGAGAACCAGCCGTCTTTTTCCGCCAGGTTAACGGACCAGACTTCTTTACCGTCATCAGCATTGAGCGCTTTAACAGTGCCTTTGCGGTCAGCCGCATAGACAACGCCGTCGGCAAACGCCGGATGCAGGTTGGAATAGAAATCGCCAATACCACTGCCCACGGAGGTGTTCCATGCGGTGGATGGGGTGAACTGGTTTTCAACCGTCGGCAGCGGGGACATTTTTACAACATCTTCTTCGCCACTGAACAGTGAACAACCACTCAATAACGTAACAGAAAGCAGTCCTGGCAGAAGTAATTTACGCAATTGCATCGGGTCCCTCTCAGACGGACAAATTATTTATTTTCATCTGCATCATTTCGCTCAGCGCAGGTGAAGCTTTACTATCTACGCCAGCTTCCCACGCTTTACGCGCGCCCGCTTTATCGCCTTTACTCAGCAGTGCTTCACCGCGGAGATCGGCAACAATGGCGGCAAAGCCTTCGCCTTTGATGGTGTCGAGCGTTTTTAACGCGTCATCGGCTTTTTTCTGCTGAACCTGAATACGAGCCAGGCGCAGGTTAATTACCGCTTTCAGATTTTCATCGCGTGCAGCCGCAAGCCCTTGCGTCAGCTGTGCCGCCGCTTTGTCCAGCTCGTTCTTATCAACGTACTGCTGGGCCACTTCCAGCGCGGCCAGCGCACCGTAGGTATTTTTGTTGTCAGCGGCAAATTTTTCAGCTGCAGCCAGCGTTTCCGGCCGATCGGCATGAATGGCGCTGACGGTGTTTTCATAGCTCAGAGACGAGCCGCGAGCGGCATCCGCCTGATGGCTGTTCCAGTAACGCCAGCCAATCAACGCGCCTACGCCTAAAATAACCCCTACCACCAGCGCTTTGCCGTTTTCAGCAAAGAAGCGTTTTATCGCGTCGACCTGGTCGTGTTCGTTCTCGTAAATTTCCACGCAGTCTTTCTCCTTAGCCCAATAGAGTGCGCAAGTGCGCCGCAACGCCGTCCTGCGTTACCGTTGTTTGCTCACCAGAGCGCAGGTCTTTCACTACCACTTCGCCGCTAGCCACTTCGGACTCGCCCAGCACCAGTGCAATACTTGCGCCCCACTTATCGGCACGAGCAAACTGTTTTTTGAAGTTGCCGCCGCCATGGTTGGTCATCAGCTTAACGTCCGGCAGCGCATCACGCACGCGTTCGGCAAGCTGCATCGCCGCAGACTGCGTATCCGCACCTGAGGCCACCAGGTATATATCGACAACGGAATCTGCTTTAAATTCCGGATTAACTGCCTGAACCAGCAAAACAAGTCGCTCAAGACCCATCGCGAAGCCAACGGCCGGTGCCGCACGGCCACCCAGCTGCTCGACCAGGCCGTCATAACGACCGCCTGCACAAACCGTTCCCTGAGAGCCCAGGCTCGAGGTAACCCACTCGAATACGGTACGGTTGTAGTAATCCAGGCCGCGCACCAGACGCTGGTTAACGGTATAGGCAATACCTGCGGCTTCCAGCAGTTTGCACAGGCCGGCGAAGTGCTCGCGGGAGTCTTCGTCCAGGTAATCACCCAGCGCAGGCGCGTCGTTCAGCAGTGCCTGAACGTCAGCGTTTTTGGAATCCAGAACGCGCAGCGGGTTGCTGTACATACGACGCTTGCAGTCTTCGTCGAGCTTGTCTTTATGCTGTTCCAGGAACGCCACCAGCGCGTCGCGGTAGTTAGCGCGGGCTTCCAGAGAACCGATAGAGTTCAGCTCCAGGGAAACATGTTCAGAGATGCCGAGCGCGCGCCACCAGCGGGCAGTCAGCATGATCAGCTCAGCGTCAATGTCCGGCCCCTGCAGGCCAAAGACTTCCACACCCAGCTGGTTAAACTGGCGGTAACGACCTTTCTGCGGACGTTCGTGGCGGAACATCGGGCCGATATACCACAGGCGCTGCTCCTGATTGTACAGGAGACCATGTTCGATGCCGGCGCGTACGCAGCCCGCCGTCCCTTCCGGACGCAGCGTCAGGCTGTCGCCGTTGCGGTCCTCAAAGGTATACATCTCTTTTTCAACGACGTCGGTCACTTCGCCGATCGCGCGTTTGAATAACGGGGTCTGCTCTACAATCGGCAAACGGATTTCGCTGTAACCGTAGCTGCCGAGCACCTGTTTCAGTGTGCCTTCAATGCGCTGCCAGATGGCGGTTTCGCCAGGCAGATAATCGTTCATGCCGCGGATGGCTTGAATGTTTTTTGCCACGTTTATTCTCTTTCTATATACAAAAAAAACCCAAAGAATGGGTTCAATCATACATGGGAAGCGAGCCGCTTCCCATCACGTTATTTTTCAACCTGCTGAACGCTGATGCGCTGCGTCTCGTCCAGCATCGTCGCTTTGGCACGAATGCGGGCTTCAAGCTGGTCGATCATGTCGCTGTTGTCCAGACGGTCTTTGCGCACGCCATCTTCGTAGAGACCACTTTTCTTGTTGCCGCCGGTCACGCCCAGAGTTGACACCAGCGCTTCACCCGGACCATTCACCACGCAGCCGATGATGGACACGTCCATTGGGGTGATGATGTCTTCCAGGCGCTGCTCCAGCGCGTTTACCGTACCGATCACGTCAAACTCCTGACGAGAGCAGGTTGGGCAGGCGATGAAGTTGATGCCACGCGCGCGAATGCGCAGCGATTTCAGGATGTCGAAACCGACCTTGATCTCTTCCACCGGATCGGCCGCCAGCGAAACGCGCAGGGTATCGCCGATCCCTTCCGAGAGCAGCAGCCCCAGGCCAATCGCCGATTTAACGGAGCCGCTACGCAGGCCACCCGCTTCGGTGATCCCGAGGTGCAGCGGCTGATCGATCTGCTTTGCCAGCAGGCGATAAGACTCTACCGCCAGGAAAACGTCAGACGCTTTTACGCTGACCTTAAACTGGTCGAAGTTAAGACGATCGAGGTGATCCACATGGCGCATGGCGGATTCCAGCAGCGCCTGCGGCGTGGGCTCGCCGTATTTTTCCTGCAGATCTTTTTCCAGAGAACCGGCGTTCACGCCGATGCGGATTGGAATATTTTTGTCACGCGCGCAGTCCACAACCGTTCGAATACGCTCTTCGCTACCGATGTTGCCCGGGTTGATACGCAGGCAATCCACGCCATATTCGGCAACTTTCAGCGCGATGCGGTAGTCAAAGTGGATATCCGCAACCAGCGGAACGCTGACCTGCTGTTTGATCAGCCTGAACGCCTCGGCGGCATCCATGGTGGGAACGGAAACGCGAACGATGTCCGCGCCCACGCGTTCTAATGCTTTGATTTGATTGACCGTCGCTTCCACGTCCGTGGTACGCGTATTGGTCATCGACTGGACGGCGATAGGTGCGCCGTCACCGACTGGCACATTCCCAACGTAAATCCGTTTCGATTTTCTACGTTGAATCGGAGCCTGGTTATGCATGAAAAATCTCCCGCGTTGCCTGTCTGTTACTGTGCTGCTGATTGTTCGGCATTAACGGTAAGACGTGCAACCTGGTTAGTTCTGATAAAGCGGCTCAGGTCGACAGGTTTTCCTTGATACTGGATCTGTACCGCTGCCGGAGCGCCGATTTTAAGTTTATACGGGGCCTGACCGGTTAGGTTTAACGTGCCGTCTTTACGCTGCAGGCCGCTGAACAGCTTTTTGCCCGTTGCGTCGGTCACTTCTAACCAGCAGTCAGCGCTAAAATTCATGACCAGCGCGTTTGGATCGGCAGCGGGTGTAGCCGTGCCTGCCGGGTCGGTGGGCAGTGAAGCAGCGGTGTTATCCGCCGCCGCCGTTGCCGCAGGCGCGGTATCGACATTCGCCTGGGAGGGTGAAACCACCGCGTTCGGGTCCTGAGCCTGTGAAGCAGAGCCAGCGTTAGCCGTGGCTTCTGGCGTCTGTGCAGGATCGGTAGCCGGTGCGTCCGTCGTCGCCGTCTGCGGTTCAGGAGATGTCGCTGCACTGCCCGTATTCAGCGGCACGCTTTGCGCGTTGTCGTTACCGGATTGGTTAAGCTCAGCCGAAGACTGATCGGCCATGGTGGTGATCTCTTCCTGCTGCGCCTTGTGGTTTTGCCACCACCATGCACCCGTCAGGCCAATCACCACAAACAGCACCAGCCAGGTAAAGCTCATCAGCCAGCCGTCACGCTTTTTGCGACGTTTGCCCAGAGAAAAGGTCTGCATCGGCGCAACTTTTGCTGCACGGACCGGGGCCTGCTTCTCCATCATCGGCAGTAATTCTTCTTCGGGAATATGCACCAGCTTTGCGTAAGAGCGGATATAGCCGCGCAGAAATGTTGAAGCCAGATCGGCAGGCGCCTTATCTTCTTCAATATCGCGAACCGTGGAAACCTTCAGGCACAGGCGTTCTGCAACGGCTTGCTGGCTGAGTCCGAGTTGTTCACGGGCGTTGCGAAGACGAACGCCAGTGGAGAGTGCTTCATTTTGGTCGTGAGTGGCTTCAGTATTCATTCGCTACAACTACTGGTACGTGAAAATAAGGGTTCAGGTGCCGGTGAGTCACAATGCTACCCGCACCGCGAAACTTCTGGTCAGTTAACCTTGAACAGAGAGTATAAGACTGTCAGCCCGGAGATGACAGTGCAGCTCTGCCCACGCGGCTAAACTGTTGTTACGTCGTTACATACTGCCCGAAAGTCATATGAAACGCACCGTAATTATTAATCAAACATCACGAATCTGGCTGATTATTCAGTAAGGTTATGCTTCACGGCGCGGTTAGTGTGCCGTGAAGCATAATAATCAAACAGCTTTGACCGCAATGGTCTCACCCTGCATACGTTTACGCAGGGTTCGCTTGGTTCGGTCAATCACGTCGCCCGCCAGCTGTCCGCATGCCGCGTCAATATCATCACCACGGGTTTTACGCACAATGGTGGTGAAGCCGTACTCCATGAGCACCTTCGAGAAGCGGTCGATACGGCTGTTCGAACTGCGGCCATACGGCGCGCCCGGGAACGGGTTCCATGGGATCAGGTTGATCTTACACGGCGTATCTTTCAGCAGCTCTGCCAGCTCGTGGGCGTGCTCGGTGCCGTCGTTCACGTGATCCAGCATCACGTATTCGATAGTCACGCGGCCCTGATTCGCATTCGATTTTTCCAGGTAACGGCGAACGCCGGCGAGGAAAGTTTCGATATTGTACTTTTTGTTGATCGGTACAATTTCGTCGCGGATGGTATCGTTCGGAGCATGAAGGGAGATCGCCAGGGCGACGTCAATCATGTCGCCCAGCTTGTCCAGCGCAGGCACAACGCCAGAGGTGGACAGGGTGACGCGGCGCTTGGAGAGGCCAAAGCCGAAGTCGTCGAGCATGATTTCCATGGCCGGCACCACGTTGGTCAGGTTCAGCAGCGGCTCGCCCATGCCCATCATTACCACGTTGGTAATTGGACGCACGCCGGTAGTCTTCACCGCGCCGACGATTTTCGCCGCGCGCCAGACCTGGCCGATAATTTCGGAAACGCGCAGGTTGCGGTTAAAACCCTGCTGCGCCGTAGAGCAGAATTTGCATTCCAGCGCACAGCCCACCTGGGATGAGACGCACAGCGTAGCGCGATCGTCTTCCGGGATGTACACGGTTTCAACGCGCTGATCGCCAACCGCAATCGCCCACTTGATGGTGCCATCGGAAGAGCGCTGTTCTTCCACCACTTCCGGCGCGCGGATTTCTGCCACTTCTTTAAGCTTGTTGCGCAGCACTTTGTTGATGTCAGTCATGTCATCAAAGTTGTCGCTGCAATAGTGATACATCCATTTCATGACCTGGTCGGCACGAAACGGCTTCTCACCCATATCTTTGAAGAACTCGCGCATCTGCTGACGGTTCAGATCCAGCAGGTTGATTTTTCCATTTTTAGTTGGAACCGCAGGGATGGCGACTTCGGAGGTATTCACTAATTCAGACATAATTTTTTCCGGCCTCGTTGTTACACGTTATGGCCCGTGGAGGGTTGAAAAGAAACGCCCCGGAAAGCCGTATGCTCATCCGGGGCGTTGCATTGTACAAAGTCTGGCGCAGGGATGCCACGTTTGCACGCGGCATTTACGAAAATATTAGCGAGTGCGAGCGCACACTTCGCCTTCAGCGAAGAAGAAGGCGATTTCGCGAGCTGCAGATTCAACGGAGTCGGAGCCGTGGGTGCCGTTCTCGGTGAAGCTGTCCGCGTAGTCCGCGCGCAGAGTACCTGCCAGCGCGTTGTCCGGGTTAGTTGCGCCCAGCAGGTCGCGGTGGCGCTGTACGGCGTTTTCGCCTTCCAGCACGGATACCACGATCGGACCAGAGGTCATGAACTCAACCAGGCCGTCAAAGAACGGGCGACCTTCGTGCTCAGCGTAGAAGCCGCGCGCCTGTTCAACGGTCAGGTGCAGCATTTTAGTGCCAACGATCTTAAACCCTGCTGATTCAAAGCGAGAAAAGATACTGCCAATAACGTTTTTTGCCACCGCGTTTGGTTTGATGATGGAAAAAGTACGTTCAATAGCCATGATAACCTCTGTCAAATGTTCTGTTGTTTTGCATACCTGAGTATGGTGTGGCGCGGATTATAATGAGCAATAGCGCCATTGCCTATGGTTCCACATAACATTTTTTTAAAATGAGACGAAGATTAGCAACAGTCCGGGTTTCTCATGCCGTGGAGGTGTTGCAGACAAAGGGCGCACTGCTTCTGGTCCGGATGAAATGACCAGAAAGAACGTTGGCACAGGCTACAGGTCGCTGCATACGCCGGGTAGGTTGTTATCGCTGCCTCCGCCTCTTTAGTCGTTACCTCAATCGCGCGATGCTGGCATACCGCCTCGCAGCCACCGCAGCCGGTACAGCGTGCGGCCTCTATGACCAGCGCGTTCTGCTCAAAGCGAATTGCCTTTTCAGTACAGCTTCGCCAGCAGGCACCGCACAGCACGCATTTTTGCGCATCAAGCGCGATCGCTGATTCACTTATCACCGCGAAGACCCGGCGCTGCATCCGTATGCCCGTCGGCACGGCGGCGGCCTTCACCTCCTCCTGCGGGATATGAATAAGCGCCCGACGCGCGGCGTTGAGCGCATTTTTCTGCCAGGGCCTGAAGCCCCAGGCGGCCTCACCGCGCCGCCGCAGCACAAGGTTGAGCCCGGCCAGCGCCGCCATCCATGCGGGAAACTGCTCCGCTTCGAGGCTGATAAAGCGAACGCCGTACACGGCGTGCCAGAGCAGCAGCTCGTTAATCGTCGGCGCGCGCGCGGTAAAAGGCCCGACGAGCGTATCGCTCATGCGAAAGCGTTTTCGCGGCGCTATCCCGCTAATCGCGTCCGTCGGGCAGACAAACAGGCAGTCCCCGCACGCTATGCAGCGGCTTTCCTCCAGCAGAACGCCGTTGTCCGTAAACGAGAAGACCTGCGCGGGACAAACGTCCGCACAGGCACGGCAGGTGGCGTGGCGAAAACGGCGACGAACGCATTCCTGCGTCACGTCCATCGCCGGAGCAAGGGCCAAATTCAGCATCAGCCGATACTGAAGAAAACGAAGCGCAGCATCAGTTCACCGACGATCAGCAGCGCGCTTCCGATAAGCATCGTGCCGCGGGCAGACTTCAGACCGCCCGCGGCAAAGCAGAGCATGCCCAGAACGGATACGCACCCGCTGAACAGATGCACCGCGCGGAGCTGCTCAAGCATCTGCAAAGGCCCGTGCGGGAACGTCACGACGCTGTTATCCGTGGCGTAAATGTCAGCCAGCCAGACGGGCTGCATAAGCAGGCGTGCGAGCACCAGCAGCGTGACAATAGCGACCGCGCTCTGCACCGCACCGCGGGTTTTCAACCCTGGCGCCATGCAGGCCGAGCCGATAATGCCCACCGAGCCCATAAACAGCACCAGCGTATTCACATGCTGCCACGTCACGACCGAGGCGTGCATGTAGATTTGCGCCATGCAGAACACATCCACCAGCCCAATAATACCCGCAGCAGCCAGCATCAGCTTCCAGCCGGGCTTTTTCGCAAACAGAAGCAGGATTGCAAGGCCCAGCGCCGCCAGATAGAGGCTGGCAAAAACGATTTCCCGGCTCAGCCAGGAGCTGGCAACGTGGCGCAGCGCGTTCAGGGCATTAAGCGGATAGCCCATATGCAGCGCCGAGGCGAGAAGCCCAATGCTGGCGAGCACAAACGCGCCGACGGCGGTAAACAGCACGCTGCGCGGCGGGGTATTCCCTCTCCCAAACGCCAGCCAGAGCGTGACCCCAACCGAGCCCTGCAGAAACAGCGTAAATATCAGCAGCGGTAACTCATGCATGGCCTTTGCCCTCTTTCTCTGCGCCCTGATGAGCTTTGATGACCAGGTTCGGCCTGGTGATGGAGGAATCAGGCAAGCCCTTCACGTCACAAACCGCTCCGTACTGAGCCCGCAGTTCATCTATCGGACCAAATTTGATTGCTTCCAGTGGACAGGTTGCCACGCAGACCGGCTGCTCCCCCTTCGCCTGCAGATCCACACAGAAATCGCATTTCGACATCTGCCCGGTCTGCTCGTTGAGCTGCGGCGCGCCGTAAGGGCACGACCACGCGCAGTAGCCGCAGCCGACGCATTTGTCCGTATCAACGCGAACGATGCCATCTCCCGGCCGCTTGTGCATGGCGGTGGTCGGGCAGTTTTTGGTGCAGATGGGATCCGCGCAGTGGTTACAGGAGATAGAGAGCGTATAGGCAAAAACGTTTTGACTCACACCGCCCTGCCCGGTCGGCATGAAGCTGCCGCCGTTCACCTCATACACACGGCGGAAACGACGTCCGACCTCAAGGTTGTTCTTGTCCTTGCAGGCCACCTGGCAGGCTTTGCACCCGGAGCAGCGTGACGAGTCGATAAAAAAGCCCAGCTGTTTGTCGCTGACCGGCGCATAGTGTTTGAACTGACTCATGCTTTTGCTACCTCCACCAGCATGGTTTGATGTGAATTCCCTTTCGCCAGCGCGGTAATACGGGCTGAGCTGAGCACGTTCGCGCAGCCGCCTTTATCCACGCCCCGCTCGTCCGGCTGCCACCAGGCGCCCGCCTGCATTGCCACCACGCCCGGAATGATGCGCGGCGTCACTTCCGCAGGGATCTCGCATACCCCGCGGGCATTATGGATACGCACGGCGTCCCCCTGGGCAATACCACGCTGCTGCGCGTCCTGAGGGTTAATCCACAGCTTCTGCTGCTGCGCCTCAATCAGCCACGGGTTGGCATACTGCGTCGAGTTGGCGCGGTTTTTCCCTTTCCAGGTAATCAGCTGGAGCGGGAAGGTTTTCGCCAGCTCATCCTCCGGCCCCTCATGGGCAGGCACGTAGTGCGACAGCGCCGGGATCTCCGGATGGTGCATGTCGTACAGGCGCTTCGAGAAGATCTCAATTTTTCCGGACGGCGTCGGGAACGGGTGATTCTGCGGATCGCGAATATTGTCCTCAAAGGCGACAAACGGCGCGCTTTTGAAAAGGTGCTGACGCGTCTTTTGCAGCGTCGCGAAGTCCGGCAGATTTTCGTCCGGCATGGAGAGCCGCGTCTGCTCCCAGATGTGTTCAATCCACGCTTTTTCGTCACGCCCCTCGCTGAATGCCTGCTCGATGCCCAGCTTCGCGGCAACGTCGCGCAGCCAGTCGTAGTCCGAACGGCGTTCGAATTCGGGTTCGATCAGCTTTTCTGAGAGGATCAGGTAGCTTGCCGTGCCCCAGGTTTCACCGATGTTCCAGCGCTCCATAAAGCTGGTTTCCGGCAGAAGAAGATCGGCGTATTTCGCGCTCGGGGTCATGAACAGATCGCTTGCGACGATGAACTGAATTTTTGACTCATCCTCCAGCACTCGCGTGGCCTGGTGAAGGTCAGGGTTCTGGTTAGCGAGGTAGTTTCCCGCCAGCGAGAACAGGATGCGAATGTTGCCGTCGAGCTTATCAGCGTCCTTCAGGCCGACGTCTGGCGTCACCCTGGACGCATCATCGGCGGCCTGCACCCAGTTCATCACCGATATTTTGGCTTTTACCGGGTTATCCGGCATTTCAGGGCCCGCCGCAAATTTCCGGTTAGCGCAGCCGCCGTAGCCCGCGGCCCATCCCCCTTTCACCCCGACGTTACCGGTCAGCGTTGCCAGCAGGGTCGAGCCACGTGCGGTGCGCTCACCGCAGTTGTGACGCTGCGGCCCCCAGCCCTGGATCAGGGCGGCAGGTTTCGTTGTGGCGTAGTCGCGCGCCAGCTGACGGATTGTCTGCGCGGGCACATGGGTGATTTTTTCCGCCCACTCCGGCGTCTTCGCCACGCCGTCTTTGGCGCCGCTCAGATAGGCGAGCAGAGATTCATTGGCCGGAACGCCTTCAGGCATAGAGGATTCGTCAAAGCCCAGGGCATAGCGTTCGATAAACTCGCGGTCGTGCAGGTTTTCCGTGACGATGGTGTACATCATCGCGTCCATCAGCGCGTTATCGGTCGTCGGGAGCAGCGGGATCCACTGGTCGGCAAGGGATGAAACGGTGTCCGAATAGCGGGGATCGACCACGATAAAGCGGGTGCCGTTTTGCTTCATCTGCTGGAAGAAGTGGTTGCTGTGGCCGAAAATCGTTTCGGTTGGGTTATGCCCCCAGAGTATGACCAGCTTCGTATCCAGCAGCGTATCCAGCGAACTGCCGCTGGCGGCGGTACCGTAAGTGTAAGGCGTAGCGGCCGCCGTATTGCCCATACTGACCGAATGATAACTTTCGAGATAGCCGCCGGTTAAGTTAAGCAGACGACGAACCATTTTATCGCCCGAGAAGGTGCCGCCGGAAACTGCGGTTCCGACATGAACATAGCGCGACGCTGCGCCATATTTTTGCGTAATGGTTCTTATTTGATTTGCAATAAGCGTGGTGGCTTCATCCCAGGAAATACGTTCGAACTTTCCTTCCCCGCGTTTTCCCACGCGCTTCATCGGATATTTCAGCCGATCGGGATGATAAACAAATTTTCTGTATGCGCGGCCGCGAACGCAGGCGCGCATAACGGGCATTTGAGGATCTAGTTCATTATCCGGACGCGTGGAGATGCGGGTGACGACGCCGTCGCTAACGTGAGCGCGAATATCGCATTTACCGCCGCAGTCAAACGTGCTGCACGTTTGTACCACTTTTTCTTCCGGCACGCTCTCTGCTGAAGCCGGGCCCACCGCCTGCGCCTTTCCTGCCGTCACCACAAAAGGAAGGGCGGCCAGCGCCGACCCTGCCTGAATAAAATGACGACGAGATATACCGGGTAATAAGTCTTCTTCCTGACTTTTATCGTTAATCATTGCTCGTTCCTTCAAATAAAAACGCATTCTCGTGTTTTTAAGGGAACGAACATTTGATAATAATCAAGATAACTCTTCTGGAGTACCACTTAGCGATCTAATTCAAAATTGACCGCGGCAGTTTGACCAGATTCATCCAATACAATTAATT
>CAMKZP010000035.1 GCA_946477805.1 uncultured Enterobacter sp. | reverse complement strand
GAGATTTCTGCCTGTCTCGTGGGCTCGGAGATGTGTATAAGAGACAGGTTTTTTCCATACACGCCTCTGTTAGTTTTCTAAAGCCGCCCGTAAGAATCCCTGATGCGCATCGAGTTTCGCTCTCGCCGCCGCCGCGTCCAGACCGCTTAAAATCATTAGAATGGCCGGTTTAACCTGGTAATCGGTTTGCTTCAGGGCCGCTTCGGCCTCGTCGCGGCTCGCCCCGGTGGCTTCCACCACCATCCGGCAGGCGCGGTCCACCAGCTTGACGTTGGTGGCCTGCATGTCCACCATCAGGTTCTGATAAACCTTGCCGAACTTCACCATCGCCCCGGTGGAGATCATGTTGAGCACCAGCTTCTGCGCCGTCCCGGATTTGAGGCGCGTGGAGCCGGTCAGCGCTTCCGGGCCGACGACGGGAGAGATGGCGATAGTCGCCGCCTGCGCAATGGGTGAGCCGGGGTTGCAGGATATCGCCACCGTCGTGCAGCCCGTGCGGTTGGCATATTCCAGACCGCCAATGACGTACGGCGTGCGTCCGGAGGCCGCCAGCCCGACCACCAGATCCTGCGCGGTCAGGCTCAGCGCAATAAGATCGTCTTCCCCGAGCTGCCTGTTATCTTCGGCCCCTTCGACGGCTTTTAGCAGCGCGCCGGGACCGCCGGCAATCAGCCCGACCACCAGGCCGTGCGGCACGCCGAAGGTTGGCGGGCATTCAGAGGCATCCAGCACGCCGAGGCGCCCACTGGTCCCGGCCCCCATGTAGATAATGCGTCCACCGGCTTTCAGCGACGCTGCTGCCGCATCGACGGCCTTCGCAACCTCCGGCAATGTCTCTTTCACTGCCTGCGCGACCAGCGTATCCTGTTGATTAAAGCGCTCAACCAGCTCCAGCGTGGAGAGCGCGTCCAGATCCATGGTCTGTGGGTTACGTGTTTCAGAAACAAGCGATCCAAGATTCATCTTTTGTACCTCAAGAATTTTTAATTCATAATAATCACACTATAATGGAATATAAAATTCATTCAGGCGAGCAAAATCCGTATTTGCGCAGATAATCACATTTTCGCCAGGAGACCGTATGAACTGTTTGATTCGCATTCGCCAGCGCTACGCAGGCTTTGCCCAAAGCGACAAGAAGCTGGCGGATTTTCTGCTTTCGCAGCCCGACCGCGCGCGCCACCTCAGTTCACAGCAGCTGGCAAGCGAAGCCGGCGTGAGCCAGTCCAGCGTGGTGAAATTTGCCCAAAAGATAGGCTTTAAGGGCTTTCCGGCGCTGAAGCTGGCGCTCAGTGAAGCGCTGGTGAGTAACCCTAATCCGCAGTCGATGCCGGTTCACAACCAAATCCGCGGCGACGATCCGATGCGTCTGGTGGGCGAAAAGCTCATCAAGGAGAACGTGGCGGCGATGCACGCCACGCTGGACGTCAATACCGAAGAGAAGCTGCTGGAGAGCGTGGCGATGCTGCGCGGGGCGCGGCGAATCATTCTGACCGGGATAGGCGCATCCGGGCTCGTGGCGCGTAACTTCGGCTGGAAGCTGACAAAAATTGGCTATAACGCGATCTCTGAGCACGATATGCATGCCCTGCTCGCTACCGTGCAGGCGATGGATCCTGAGGATCTGCTGCTGGCTATCTCCTACTCGGGCGAACGTCGCGAAATTAACATGGCCACTGACGAAGCCCTGCGCGTCGGCGGTAAGATCCTGGCGATCACCGGTTTCACCCCCAATGCCCTGCAGCAGCGGGCAACGCGCTGTTTGTATACGATTGCCGAAGAGCAGGCTACCCGCAGCGCGGCTATCTCGTCCACCAGCGCGCAGATGATGCTGACGGACCTGCTGTTTATGGCGCTGGTGCAGCAGGATCTGGAGCATGCGCCGGAACGTATCCGCCACAGCGAAGCGCTGGTAAAAAAATTGGTTTGAGCAGGGAATGAGCCTATAATGCCCGCCCTGTTTGTGTTGTTTCTGAGAATTTCCTGATGGCGCTGTTAATCACCAAAAAATGCATCAACTGCGATATGTGCGAACCCGAATGCCCTAACCAGGCGATTTCAATGGGCGACAGCATTTATGAGATTAACAGCGACCGCTGCACCGAGTGCATCGGCCACTATGAAACGCCGACCTGCCAGAAGGTGTGCCCTATCCCCAATACCATCCTGAAGGATCCGGCACACGTCGAAAATGAAGAACAGCTGTGGGATAAGTTTGTCCTGATGCACCACGCGGACAAACTTTAACTCTCGATAATCACCGTCGCGCTGGCGTAGTGGCGCTCATCCGCGATGGTCACGTGCATGTGATTCACACCCAGCTTTTCTGCCAGCTTTTGCGCCTCGCCCCATAAGCGCAGGCGCGGTTTCCCCAGCTCATCGTTGAACACTTCAAACTGGTTGAACGCCAGGCCGTTACGGATCCCCGTCCCGAAGGCTTTGGCTGCCGCCTCTTTGACCGCAAAACGCTTTGCCAGAAAACGTGCCGGCTGCTGGTGCTTTTCCCAGATGGCCCACTCGTTATCGCTCAGCACCCGTCTTGCGAGGCGATCGCCACTGCGGGCGAACGCCGCTTCAATACGGGCTATTTCAACGATATCGGTACCTAAGCCCAGAATGGCCATTACTGACGCGCTTCCTGCATCAGGCGCTTCATTTCGGATACCGCCTCTTTCAGGCCGCTCATCACCGCGCGGCCAATAATAGCGTGGCCGATATTCAGCTCGTGCATCTCCGGCAGCGCGGCAATGGCTTTGACGTTGTGGTAGGTCAGGCCGTGACCGGCGTTGACCTTCAGGCCGAGGCTTGCCGCATAGGTAGCCGCTTTGGCGATACGCTCCAGCTCTTTGGCCTGTTCGGCATCGTTTTTTGCATCGGCGTAGCAGCCGGTGTGAATTTCGATGTACGGCGCGCCCACGTCCGCTGCCGCTTTGATCTGCTCCGCATCGGCGTCAATAAACAGGGAGACCAGGATACCGGCATCGGCCAGACGTTTGCAGGCATCACGCATTTTGTCGCGCTGCCCCGCTACGTCCAGACCGCCTTCAGTCGTCACTTCCTGACGCTTCTCCGGCACCAGGCAGCAGAAATGCGGTTTGGTCGCGCAGGCAATCGCCAGCATCTCTTCCGTCACCGCCATCTCCAGATTCATGCGCGTATCCAGCGTCTCGCGCAGAATGCGCACGTCACGGTCGGTGATGTGGCGGCGGTCTTCGCGCAGGTGAACGGTAATGCCGTCGGCGCCTGCCTGCTCGGCGATAAACGCCGCCTGAACCGGGTCGGGATACGCCGTTCCGCGCGCATTACGCAACGTGGCAATATGATCGATGTTGACGCCTAACAGTAATTCAGCCATGACAATCCTCGGATTTCTTTTGTTCTACGATCTAACGTTTCGGCACAAACTGCCTGAATAATTCGCGGCTCTTTAAGGGCTTGCCACCAAGATACGGTTTGAGCGCAATGCGGGTAAAGCGTTTTGCCGCACGCAGGGTATCGGCGTCCGGAAATTCACGCTCGTACAGCGCCCGAAGATGCCGTCCGGTAAAGGTGCTGTTATCCACCACGACGCTGGCAATAAAACCTTTTTCCTCGCGATAGCGGTAGGTCATGGTGTCTTCGACCTCGTCGCCGCTCCCCGCACAGTGCAGAAAATCAACGCCGTAGCCCAGGTGCCCCAGCAGCGCCAGCTCAAAGCGGCGCAGCACGGGTTCGGGCGTGCCGGTTGCGCCAGCAAGGGCCTGGATACAGTGCAGATAATCGAAGAAAAGTTCAGAGAAGCGGGTCTCATGTTCAAGAACGCGCGAGATGAGTTCATTGACGTACAGACCGCTGTAAAGCGTGATACCAGACAGGGGGAGCGCCAGAGAGACGGCTTCAGCGCTGCGCAGAGTCTTGACCTCTCCGCGCCCGCCAAAGCGAACCAGCAGCGGTGTGAAAGGCTGCAGGGCACCTTTCAGGTTGGAACGTTTGGAACGTGCGCCTTTAGCCACAAGGCGCACGCGGCCCGACTCTTCCGTGAAGACGTCCAGCATCAGGCTGGTTTCGCTCCAGGGACGACTATGCAGGACGAAGGCGCGCTGCCATCCTTCCATCATACTCGTCGTCTTTGGCTACTGGTCTTCGCCGTAACCGAGGCTGCGCAGAGCACGCTCGTCGTCGGCCCAGCCAGATTTGACCTTCACCCACAGCTCCAGGTGAACCGGCGCTTCGAACATGTCCATCATATCCTTACGGGCTTCAATACCGATGGTTTTGATCTTGGCGCCTTTGTTGCCAATCACCATCTTCTTCTGCCCTTCACGCTCAACGAGGATCAGGCCGTTGATGTCATAGCCACCGCGTTCGTTGGTCTGGAAACGTTCGATTTCCACGGTCACGGAGTATGGCAGCTCGGCGCCGAGGAAACGCATCAGCTTTTCACGGATGATTTCAGAGGCCATAAAGCGCTGGGAACGATCGGTAATGTAATCTTCCGGGAAGTGATGGATCGCTTCCGGCAGATGCTTGCGCACGATGCCCGCGATGGTATCAACGTTCAGACCGGTTTCTGCCGACAGCGGAACGATGTCCAGGAAGTTCATCTGGCTGCCAAGCCACTGCAGATGCGGCAGCAGGTCCGCTTTTTCCTGCACGTTGTCCACTTTGTTGACGGCCAGGATCACTGGCGTTTTGCCATCGCGCAGCTTGTTCAGCACCATCTCGTCGTCCGGCGTCCAGCGGGTGCCTTCCACAACGAAAATCACCAGCTCTACGTCGCCGATAGAGCTGCTCGCCGCTTTGTTCATCAGGCGGTTGATGGCACGCTTCTCTTCCATGTGCAGGCCCGGGGTATCGACGTAAATCGCCTGATACGCGCCTTCAGTATGGATACCCACGATGCGGTGACGCGTGGTCTGCGCCTTACGCGAGGTGATAGAGATCTTCTGCCCGAGCAGATTGTTCAGCAGGGTGGATTTACCCACGTTCGGACGTCCGACGATGGCAATAAATCCGCAATAGGTTTTGTCGATGCTCATTCCAGCTCCAGCATTTTTAACGCCTGTTCGGCGGCAGCCTGTTCCGCCTTGCGACGGCTAGAACCTGTGCCAACCACCGGTTCACTCAGGCCACTGACCTGGCAATGGATGGTAAATTCCTGATCGTGCGCTTCGCCACGCACCTGCACCACCAGATAAGACGGCAGCGGGAGATGGCGCCCCTGCAGATATTCCTGCAGACGCGTTTTCGGGTCTTTTTGTTTATCGCCCGGGCTGATTTCGTCCAGGCGGCTCTGATACCAGTTCAGGATCAGTTTTTCTACAGTCTGGATATCGCTGTCCAGGAACACGCCACCGATTAATGCTTCGACCGTATCGGCAAGAATAGATTCACGACGGAAACCGCCGCTTTTCAGTTCGCCCGGCCCAAGACGCAGGCACTCGCCCAGCTCAAATTCGCGTGCGATTTCCGCAAGGGTGTTGCCCCTTACCAGCGTGGCGCGCATGCGGCTCATATCACCTTCGTCCACGCGTGGGAAACGATGATAAAGCGCATTTGCAATCACAAAACTTAAAATAGAGTCGCCTAAAAATTCGAGCCGCTCATTGTGCTTGCTGCTGGCACTGCGGTGGGTTAATGCTTGCTGCAATAACTCCTGATGTTGAAAAGTGTAGCCCAGCTTCCGTTGAAGCCGATTAATTACGATGGGGTTCATGCGATACCAATAAATGAATGCGTCAAAAATGCAGCACACGAAACCGACCTGAGAAAACCAACGCGGTTTCGTGTGCCGTGGCACCCTTGCAGGGCCAACCTTAAACTTCGGGGGAATATTCTATACACAACGGTAGGGGATGTCGTTAGTTCGAAGAGATTTATCGCTGAAATAATTTACGTAGCCGCTAAATAAAGCGGCTACGCGTTCATTTAGTGAGAATTAATGGATCCCACCAATACGATTCAGGCGTACGCCGGTCGGCCATTCGCCTTCCTGCTTCTCAAAACTCATCCAGATTGCGGTCGCTTTACCCACCAGATTCGCTTCCGGCACAAAGCTCCAGTAACGGCTGTCCGCGGAGTTGTCGCGGTTGTCACCCATCATGAAGTAGTGGCCCGGTGGAACAATCCAGGTCGCCAGCTGCTGGCCCGGCTGCTGGTAGTACATCCCAACCTGATCCTGAGCAATAGGCACCGTCAGAATACGATGAGTCACGTCGCCCAGCGTCTCTTTACGCTCAACCAGACGAATGCCGTTCTCTTTGGTTTCACCTTTCGGCACCTGGAAGAAACCGCTGGTCGCTTCGCCGCCGTTACGACGGGCGAAGGTCTGCACGAAATCGCTTGGCTCAACGTTTGAGTAAGTGATCGCCAGCGCGTTTCCACATGCCGTACCGGAGCTGCAGCCCGGCTGGACGGTCACTTCTTTGGCGACCGGATCGTAGGTGACTTTATCACCCGGCAGGCCCACCGCGCGCTTGATGTAGTCGAGACGCGGATCTTCCGGATATTTAAACACCACGATGTCGCCGCGTTTCGGATGGCCCGTTTCGATCAGCGTTTTTTGGTAGATGGGATCTTTGATGCCGTAGGCAAACTTCTCCACCAGAATAAAATCGCCGATCAGCAGCGTTGGCATCATTGAGCCGGAGGGGATCTGGAACGGTTCGTAAATAAACGAACGCACCACCAGCACGATCGCCAGCACCGGGAACACCGATGCCCCCGTCTCCAGCCAGCCCGGTTTCGGGCCGACTTTCTTCAGGGTTTTCGAATCCAGCCCATCGCCAGTAGCGGCCTGACGCTCGCGGCGTTTTGGCGCGAAGATAAACTTATCCAGACACCACAACAGACCTGTTACCAGGGTAGCAATGACCAGGATCAGGGCAAACATGTTCGCCATGCCAACTCCTTAAGGGTTATTTGCCGTCTTTGCCAACGTGCAGAATGGCAAGGAATGCTTCCTGCGGCAGCTCAACGTTACCGACCTGCTTCATGCGCTTCTTACCGTCTTTCTGCTTCTGCAGCAGCTTTTTCTTACGGCTGACGTCGCCGCCGTAGCATTTCGCCAGAACGTTTTTACGCAGCTGCTTAACGGTAGAACGCGCAATAATGTGGTTGCCGATGGCCGCCTGAATCGCAATGTCGAACTGCTGGCGCGGGATCAGCTCTTTCATCTTCTCAACCAGCTCGCGACCGCGGTACGGCGCGTTGTCGTTGTGGGTGATCAGCGCCAGCGCATCAACGCGCTCGCTGTTGATCAGCACGTCCACGCGCACCATGTTGGAGGCCTGGAAGCGTTTGAAGTTGTAGTCCAGCGAGGCATAACCACGGGAGGTAGACTTCAGACGGTCGAAGAAGTCGAGCACCACTTCCGCCATCGGGATTTCATACGTCAGCGCCACCTGGTTACCGTGGTAAACCATGTTGGTCTGAACGCCACGTTTTTCGATACACAGGGTAATCACGTTGCCCAGGAACTCCTGCGGCAGCAGCATGTGACACTCTGCGATAGGCTCGCGCAGCTCGTGAATATTGTTTAGCGGCGGAAGCTTGGACGGGCTGTCGACGTAGATAACCTCTTTCGAGGTGGTTTCCACTTCGTAGACCACGGTCGGGGCGGTGGTGATCAGATCCAGATCGTATTCACGCTCCAGACGCTCCTGAATGATCTCCATGTGCAGCAGGCCGAGGAAGCCGCAGCGGAAGCCGAAGCCCAGCGCCGTTGAGCTTTCTGGCTCATAGAATAGAGAGGCATCGTTCAGGCTCAGCTTGCCGAGCGCATCGCGGAAGTTTTCGTAGTCGTCGGAGCTGACCGGGAACAGACCAGCGTAGACCTGCGGCTTCACTTTTTTGAAGCCAGGCAGCGCTTTGTCCGCCGGATTTCGCGCCAGCGTCAGGGTATCGCCTACCGGCGCGCCGAGAATGTCCTTAATGGCACAGACCAGCCAGCCTACCTCGCCGCACTTCAGCTCGGTACGATCAACCTGTTTCGGCGTGAAGATGCCCAGACGGTCTGCGTTGTAGGCCTGACCGGTGCTCATCACCTTAATTTTGTCGCCCTTGCGCATGGTGCCGTTTTTGATACGCACCAGCGAAACGACGCCGAGGTAGTTATCAAACCAGGAGTCGATGATCAGCGCCTGCAGCGGTGCATCCGGGTCACCTTCCGGTGGCGGGATGTCACGCACCAGACGTTCCAGCACATCAGGAACGCCCACGCCGGTTTTCGCCGAGCAGCGCACCGCATCGGTGGCATCGATCCCAACGATATCTTCAATCTCTTCTGCCACGCGCTCCGGGTCGGCGGCTGGCAGGTCGATTTTGTTCAGGACCGGCACAACCTCCAGATCCATTTCCATCGCGGTGTAGCAGTTCGCCAGGGTCTGGGCTTCAACGCCCTGCCCGGCATCCACCACCAGCAGCGCGCCTTCACAGGCCGCCAGCGAACGTGAAACTTCGTAGGAAAAGTCAACGTGGCCAGGGGTGTCGATAAAGTTCAGCTGATAGGTTTCACCGTCGGTCGCTTTGTAGTCGAGCGTCACGCTCTGCGCCTTAATGGTGATACCGCGTTCGCGTTCCAGGTCCATGGAGTCCAGAACCTGGGCTGCCATTTCACGATCAGACAGGCCACCGCAAATCTGGATAATACGGTCAGACAGCGTCGACTTACCGTGGTCAATGTGAGCAATGATCGAAAAGTTACGTATGTTCTTCATATAGTTAAATAATTATGCCTTACGAATTCCTGGAGGCCGCTGTTCTTAGCCTGACGTTTTTCAGTGCGAAAACGCAGCATTCTACACTACATCCCTGTAACCTGGAAATGCACTTAGAGCCAGGCATAGCGCGAAGAAACGGCGTTTTCTTTTTTGAGCTGTAAATAATGATAAAGCCCGGTAGATCACCGGGCCTCAGAAGAGAGCGTTTCCACACGAAGCTGGTCTGGGCCGATTGCAACGCTGAGGATGACGGGCTGCCACTCATCGCGGGCAGCAAGCCTGGGCGAAAGACCCTTCGCAAGCCAAAAACCGCCAACGCCCCCCAATGCAGCGCCACACATTGCCGCCGCATCGGTCCCGAACAGCATCTGGAAAAGCCCGCCCATAACAAACAGGCCCACCAGCGGGGAGAGGTAAACCAGCACGGCGGAGGTCAGCAGGCTGCCTTCCGCAATGCCCAGCTCGACTTTTTGCCCCGCAACCAGCGGCTGTTCGCTTGGAACAGCGATAGTATGAGAGGTTTGCGGCCCGAGCTTGTTCAGCACGCGGCTACCGCAGCCGGCTCTTGATGCGCAGCTATTGCATGAGGCTTTAACGTCACAGCTCACCAGCGCCATGCCGTCCTGCCATGAGACCACCGTGGCCCACTCTTTAATCATTGTGCAGCCTTAAATTTAATGCTGTCAGAAATACGCTTCGCCGTCTGGGGCGGTAGTTCACCGACGATGGTGATCTCGGCGTTGTCACGCACCGTGGTGCTCACCGTCCGGCGGCCGGTACGGAGCATTTGCTCTGAACTGTTTGCCGTCGCGCGGTTGATGTTCACCGAGAAGCTGAACAAACCGTCTGAATAGAGGCGTGATTCAACCGGTGTTTCTATGGTCGGCAGCTGTCGACGGCTGCTGGAGACTTCGCTAAACCCTTGCGGGATCCAGGAAGGCACCCAGTTAAAGTTTACTGAATCCCCGGCAGGAACGGAAAGCAGCGGCGGCAGGCTGGCTTTGGCCAGATTCTGCATGCTGTTGCCGACCTGGCTGTTGACGGTAAAGGAGATGACGCGGAACTGCTCCAGCGTTTCACCGTCGCGGTCCAGCAGATCCACGCGCATGGGCAGCTTGGTTTCGGCATCAATCCAGACGATGTAGCTGTAACGCGTACCGTCGCGGGCGACGACGCGGATCACTTCGCAGAGCCTGTCGGCGATGCGCGTTTTACCTACCGAGATAAAATCGTAGGACGGGGCCAGACGCTTGAAATCGGTATAGATGAGCGACGGCAGGGAATCAACGATGTAATCGCCATTCAGCGTGAAAGGCTCAAGGCCAGGCTCGAAATAGCTGATTTCGTTCCCACGCTGTACCACTTCCCGACGCGGGCCGTCCATCTGTAAAAGCTGGGCGAGCGGCTGATTATCAAGACGGGCATGGCGATAGCGTAACGACTCGACGCCCTGCTTATTGATGCTGATAAATGCCAACTCATAGTTGAGTGACTGGCTGGCCAGATTCATTTGCTGCAACAACGCCCCGGATGAAACATCAGCCGAGGCGTTGACAGAGAAGATCAGGCTACCCGCCATCAGAGACATGGCGAACCAAAGCTGCTTCATTACTGCGATTGCGTTCCTAAAGTTTGGTTTCCGGGCACTTGCACAGCAGCCTGCTGGGTTTGTGCCTGCTCAAACTGAAGCTGTTCAGAGTGCAGACGACGCTGCAGCTCGTAATCCTGCAGCATCGCGTTGATGCGACGGCGCTGCTCCTGTACCTGCTGTTGCTGTCCGCCGCTTGCGGAAGCATCTGCCGGTACGCCCAGGCTAACCGGGCTGGCTTTGCCCATCATCGGCAGTGTGTTAAACACTGGCGCTTCAGGCTGCTGGTTGACTTCAGACTGAGTGTTATAGTGCTGGACGCCAACAATAACTGCAAGCGATACGCATGCAGCCACACCCATTTGGGTAAGCTGGCTGGCCCACGGACGCACTTTTTGCCAGAACGGCATTTTCTGCCACTGGTGAGGGGCGGGCTGAGCTTCAGGAATCAGCGGGGTGGTCTGATGAACAGGCTCGTTCTCAATAGCCGCCATCACGCGTGCTGAGATATCGAAATGGAGAACATCGCCGGTATCACCGCGCAGGGTGTCACGGATGAGATGATAGCTCTCCCAGGTCTCTTGCATTTCGGGAGAATGAGACAGCTCGTTGAGCAGCTCACTGTCCAGCGTTTCACCATCCATTAAAGCGGAAAGTTTTTCTTTCTGCATGCCTAATACCTTTTCCAGTATCCCGCTATCGTCAACGCCTGATAAGCGGTTGAACTTTATTATCAATAGCCTCTCGCGCACGGAAAATTCGTGAACGTACCGTGCCGACCGGACAATCCATGATAGCCGCTATCTCTTCATAGCTTAGACCATCAAGCTCCCGCAACGTAATTGCCATGCGTAAATCTTCCGGGAGCGACTCGATCGTGCGAAAAACAATTTGTTTCAGTTCTTCTGACAACATTAAGTTCTCAGGGTTCGAAATTTCTTTCAATGCGCCGCCGCTTTCGAAGTTTTCGGCGTCGATTGCGTCCACATCGCTTGACGGTGGACGACGGCCCTGAGCAACCAGGTAATTCTTGGCCGTATTCACTGCAATACGATACAGCCAGGTATAAAAAGCACTATCCCCCCGGAAGGAATCCAGCGCACGATAGGCCTTTATAAAAGACTCTTGTACCACATCAGGAACGTCTCCTGACGGTACATAACGGGAAACCAGACTCGCCACCTTATGCTGGTAGCGCACCACCAGTAGGTTAAAAGCTTTCTGATCTCCCTTCTGGACCCGTTCAACCAGGACCTGGTCCGTTAACTGCTCGCTCATCCGAGGTAATGTCTCCCCAAACCTAAATTCCACGCGTTATCGAAACGCCACTCTATAAACAAAAGTACTTTGAGCAAGCACCGACTTAGAGTGTCTGTTCTTAAATTAGTTCCGTCACGCCTTTGTTTTTGTTCATCGCGCCGCAGACTGGTCATTTTCTCTCATTATAAGTCTGTTCGCGATACGCACCCACTTTCTGACAAAAAACGTCAATTTTGCAGTCAGAAGAGTAACGCAACACAGCCTTTATTTCACCACAAAATCTGACGCTAACGATCTGCTTCGCAAAATATTTTCGTTGATTTGCCTCAATCTGTTACCTCGTTATGCGTTTAGCCATTACAACATCGATTAAAAAAAACGTGCGATATCTCGCATGCAGGTGCTATTCTCGCCGAACCGTGTTTAGTAAATTAAACAAGCCATCATGAACACAACTCCAGAACTGCATTGTGATGTACTGATCGTCGGCAGCGGTGCTGCTGGGCTCTCGCTGGCGCTACGTCTGGCTGAACAGCAAAAGGTTATCGTGCTGAGTAAAGGCTCGATGAGCGAGGGTTCCACCTTTTACGCGCAAGGCGGCATTGCCGCCGTGTTTGATGAAACGGACAGTATCGCTTCGCATGTCGAAGACACGCTGATCGCAGGGGCCGGAATTGTGGATGCCCACGCCGCAGAGTTTGTCGCCAGCAATGCCCGGCACTGCGTTCAGTGGCTTATCGATCAGGGGGTGCTGTTTGACACGCAGGTGCAGCCAAACGGTGAAGAGAGCTACCACCTGACGCGTGAAGGCGGCCACAGCCATCGCCGGATCCTGCATGCGGCTGATGCGACCGGGAGAGAGGTTGAAACCACTTTGGTCAGCAAGGCGCTGAGCCATCCCAATATTCAGGTGCTGGAGCGCAGCAATGCGGTTGACCTGATCGTCTCCGATAAAATTGGCCTGCCCGGCACGCGGCGCGTGGTGGGCGCGTGGGTCTGGAATCGTAACAAAGAAAAGGTGGAAACCTGCAGGGCCAAAGCGGTCGTACTGGCCACGGGCGGGGCCTCAAAGGTGTATCAATACACTACTAATCCGGATATCGCCTCCGGGGATGGTATTGCGATGGCCTGGCGCGCCGGCTGCCGCGTGGCAAACCTGGAGTTTAATCAGTTTCATCCAACGGCGCTCTTTCATCCCCAGGCGCGTAACTTCCTGCTGACGGAAGCCCTGCGGGGAGAAGGTGCGTATCTGAAGCGCCCGGACGGCTCCCGCTTTATGCCAGATTTTGATACCCGCGGCGAACTCGCCCCGCGTGATATCGTCGCCCGCGCCATCGACCATGAGATGAAACGTCTGGGCGTGGACTGCATGTATCTGGATATCAGCCATCAGCCCGCTGAATTTATTCGCCAGCATTTCCCGATGATTTACGAAAAGCTGCTGGGTCTGGGCATCGATCTGACGCGCGATCCGGTGCCGATTGTCCCTGCCGCCCACTATACCTGCGGCGGCGTCATGGTGGATGACCACGGGCGTACCGACGTGGATGGGCTTTATGCCATCGGTGAAGTGAGCTATACCGGCCTGCACGGTGCGAACCGCATGGCCTCCAATTCGCTGCTGGAATGCCTGGTGTACGGCTGGTCAGCGGCGGAGGACATTACCAGACGCATGCCCTATGCCCGCCACTCGGAAAAACTGCCGGCCTGGGACGAAAGCCGCGTTGAGAACCCGGACGAGCTGGTCGTTATTCAGCACAACTGGCATGAGCTGCGGTTGTTTATGTGGGACTACGTTGGGATTGTGCGAACCACGAAGCGCCTTGAGCGCGCATTGCGGCGCATCACCATGCTGCAGCAGGAGATTGATGAATACTACGCTAACTTCCGCGTGTCCAATAACCTGCTGGAGCTGCGCAACCTGGTGCAGGTTGCTGAGCTTATCGTGCGCTGTGCGATGATGCGTAAAGAGAGCCGCGGCCTGCACTATACCTGTCTCTTATACACATCTCCGAGCCCACGAGACAGGCAGAAATC
>CAMKZP010000034.1 GCA_946477805.1 uncultured Enterobacter sp. | reverse complement strand
TACACTCGACTAGTCGTCGGCAGCGTCAGATGTGTATAAGAGACAGATATTGAACGTTTCTATCGTTATGGCCTGCTGACTAACGCCGAGCTGCAGATTTACAAACCCTGGCTGGATACCGACTTCATCGACGAGCTGGGTGGCCGTCATGAAATGTCCGAGTTTATGATCGCCTGCGGCTTTGACTATAAAATGTCCGTTGAGAAAGCCTACTCCACCGACTCCAACATGCTGGGCGCAACGCACGAAGCAAAAGACCTGGAGTTCCTGAACTCCAGCGTGAAAATCGTTAACCCGATCATGGGCGTGAAGTTCTGGGACGAAAACGTCAAGATTCAGGCAGAAGAAGTGACTGTGCGTTTCGAACGCGGCCATCCTGTGGCGCTGAACGGCAAAACGTTCTCTGACGACGTTGAGCTGATGCTCGAAGCAAACCGCATCGGCGGCCGCCACGGCCTGGGAATGAGCGATCAGATTGAAAACCGTATTATCGAAGCGAAAAGCCGTGGCATCTACGAAGCCCCGGGAATGGCGTTGCTGCATATCGCTTACGAGCGTCTGCTGACCGGTATTCACAACGAAGACACCATCGAGCAGTATCACTCTCATGGTCGTCAGTTGGGTAAACTGCTGTATCAGGGCCGCTGGTTCGATCCTCAGGCACTGATGCTGCGTGATGCGCTGCAGCGTTGGGTGGCAAGCGCCATTACCGGCGAGGTAACGCTGGAACTGCGTCGCGGCAACGACTACTCCATCCTGAACACCGTGTCTGACAATCTGACCTATAAAGCAGAGCGTCTGACCATGGAGAAAGGGGATTCTGTGTTCTCTCCGGACGACCGTATTGGCCAGCTGACCATGCGTAACCTGGATATTACCGACACCCGCGAGAAGCTGTTTAACTACATTGAGAATGGCCTGCTCTCCGCCAGCACCGGTAACGGGCTGCCGCAGGTTGAAAATCTGGAGCACAGCGATAAGAAATAATCGCTTCAGAAATGCAGAAGGCACCCTTGGGGTGCCTTTTTTATGGCCTTCGTAGGCCCGATAAGCCCAGCGTCACCTGTCAAAATAGCGGGTGGCGCTACGCTTACCCGCCCTACAAAAGATCGGTGCCACAGGATACAGATAAAAAAAAAGACGTCTTTCGACGTCTTTTTTCTGGAATATTGGTACCGAGGATGGGACTCGAACCCACAAGCCCGTTAGGGCACTACCACCTCAAGGTAGCGTGTCTACCAATTCCACCACCTCGGTACTGAATACTTACTGCGGGATATCGCTGGTTGGCTTAGCCGGTGCAGCTGGCTGAGTTTGCTCAGTTTTCGCTGGCGCGCTCAGGTTTTCCCACTCGCTTCCTTTACTGGTCTTGTTGCTGTTGATATTGCCCAGCACCAGACTGATGATGAAGAACAGCGTAGCCAGAATCGCCGTAGTGCGGGTCATGAAGTTCGCAGAACCACTTGAACCAAACAGCGTACCGGAAGCGCCTGCTCCGAAGGAGGCTCCCATATCAGCGCCTTTACCTTGCTGCAGCATGATCAGCGCTACAAGAGCGATGGCTACAATAAGGAAAATAACTAAAAGAGCTTCGTACATAATCAACCTGTTCCTTGCGGATTTGCCGCATACCAATGCTTCGACCAATTAGCAGGATTTGTGTTTCCCACTGAAGCGGGTGTGAATACTAACCAAAGCGAATGACCTTCGCAAGGGCATTTTTGACGCATTGTATCAACTGCGGAAAAAAACAGCAAAAAGCCGAAAATTGCTTAAAACAAAGGCGACTCGCGCCGCCTTTTTAATCACTTACCGTGAAAGGTTATGCAGCTTTCACCGCATCAGCAATGCGGTTAGCGAATTCAGTCACCTGCGCTTCGTCTTCACCTTCTACCATTACGCGGATCAGCGGCTCAGTGCCCGACTTACGCAGCAGCACGCGCCCACGGTTGCCGAGCGCTGCTTCAACGTCAGCCATCACCGCTTTCACGTTATCACTTTCCAGCGGATCGCCTTTACCCGCGGTGAAACGCACGTTCACCAGAACTTGTGGGAACATTTTCATGCCACTGCACAGATCGTGCAGGCTCATGTGGTTGCGCGCCATCGCGGCCACAACCTGAAGTCCTGCAACAATACCGTCACCGGTGGTGGTTTTATCAAGCAGGATAACGTGGCCGGAGTTTTCAGCACCAATGCGCCAGCCCTTCTCCTGCAGTTTTTCCAGCACGTAGCGGTCGCCCACTTTCGCACGGACAAACGGGATACCCAGCTGTTTCAGCGCCAGCTCCAGCCCCATGTTGCTCATCAGCGTGCCAACCGCACCGCCGCGCAGCTGGCCCTGGCGCAGGCCTTCACGGGCAATAATGTAGAGGATCTGATCGCCGTCGACCTTATTACCCTCGTGGTCAACCATGATTACGCGGTCACCGTCACCGTCCAGGGCGATACCCAGGTCGGCCTTTTCCGCCAGCACGCGTGCTTGCAGAGCACGAACGTCCGTTGCGCCCACCTCTTCATTGATGTTCAGGCCATCCGGCTCGCAGCCGATGGTGATCACTTTCGCGCCCAGCTCGCGGAAAACGTTAGGCGCAATGTGGTAGGTCGCCCCGTTTGCACAGTCCACAACAATTTTCAGATGAGCCAGGCTTAATTCGTTCGGGAAAGTCCCTTTACAGAATTCGATATAACGACCAGCCGCATCAACAATACGGTTTGCCTTACCCAGCTCAGCGGAGTCAACGCAGGTGATCTCTTTTTCCATTTCGGCTTCAATCGCCTCTTCCACTTCGTCAGGCAGCTTGGTGCCGTCGATGGAGAAGAACTTGATGCCGTTGTCATAAAATGGGTTATGAGAAGCCGAAATGACAATCCCCGCTTCCGCACGGAAGGTGCGCGTCAGATAGGCAACGGCAGGCGTTGGCATGGGGCCCGTAAAGGAGGCGGACAGCCCCGCCGCGGCAAGGCCTGCTTCCAGCGCGGACTCCAGCATATAGCCTGAAATGCGGGTATCTTTACCGATGATGATTTTACGGGAGCCATGACGCGCCAGTACCTTACCCGCCGCCCAGCCCAGCTTCAGAACGAAATCAGGGGTGATTGGAGCATCGCCTACGCGCCCACGGATACCATCGGTACCAAAATATTTACGATTACTCATAGCGTTTCTTTTCCTTCGCTGCCAGTGTGGCTTCCACCACACGCATGGCTTCTACTGTTTCTTTGACGTCATGGACACGAATAATATGCGCGCCCTGCATCGCGGCAATCACCGCGCACGCCAGGCTGCCGCTCAGACGCTCGCTCGGCCCCACATTCAGCAACTGCCCAATCATCGACTTTCTCGACATACCCACCAGCAGCGGCAGGCCGAACTGATGAAATTCTGATAAGCGCGCAAGCAGCGCATAGTTGTGGGAGAGATTTTTACCGAAACCGAACCCCGGGTCGAGCAGCAATTTCTCTTTTGCGATACCCGCACGTTCACAGCGCGCAATATGCTCAATAAAGAAGCGATTCACATCGGCGAAGACATCCTCATACTTAGGCGCCTCCTGCATTGTTTTCGGCTGGCCCTGCATATGCATCAGGCAAACCGGCAGGCCGGTTTCCGCCGCTGCTTCAATGGCACCCGGCTCGGTCAGCGAGCGGATGTCATTAATAATGTGAGCGCCCACTCTCGCTACTTCACGAATAACTTCCGGCTTTGAGGTATCAACAGAGATCCATACTTCGAAACGCTGTGCGATGGCTTCAACTACCGGCACTACCCGCGCCAGCTCTTCTTCCACAGACACATCCGCCGCACCCGGACGCGTCGATTCGCCCCCGACATCAATGATGGTGGCACCCGCATTGATCATTAAATTTGCGTGCTTTACCGCTTCGATAAGCGTGTTGTGCGTGCCGCCGTCGGAGAAGGAGTCAGGGGTAACATTCAGGATCCCCATCACATGCGGATGCGAGAGATCGAGATGCGAGTCCTGGGCGAATAGTTTCATGGTCAAATCCCTGGTTTTAGCATGGTTAAATAAAAAAGAAAAACCCCGGAGCAAGCTCCAGGGTTTGAGGTACAGACAGTTTCTTCAACAGCAGTGACTTACTTGTCGCCCAACTGTTCTGACATAGTGTTGCCCGGGTTTGGCGTACGCGGTTCATCGACCGGACGCGGTGCACGCGGGGTGCCATTGTTGTCAGAATTGTTGGAAGCGCCTGGGTCTTCCCAGCCTGCTGGCGGACGCACGTCGCGGCGAGCCATCAGGTCGTCAATCTGCGGAGCATCGATAGTCTCATATTTCATGAGCGCATCTTTCATCGAATGCAGGATGTCCATGTTGTCGTTCAGGATCTGGCGAGCGCGCGCATAGTTACGTTCCACCAGGGATTTCACTTCCTGGTCAATGATACGTGCCGTTTCATCGGACATATGCTTCGCTTTCGCGACGGAACGGCCCAGGAACACCTCACCATCTTCCTCTGCGTACAGCAGTGGACCGAGTTTGTCGGAGAAGCCCCACTGGGTCACCATGTTGCGCGCCAGGTTTGTCGCGACTTTAATGTCGTTAGACGCACCGGTAGAAACATGTTCCACACCGTAGATGATCTCTTCTGCCAGACGGCCACCGTAGAGGGTTGAAATCTGGCTTTCCAGTTTCTGACGGCTGGCGCTGATCGCGTCGCCTTCAGGCAGGAAGAACGTCACACCCAGCGCGCGACCGCGTGGGATAATCGTCACCTTGTGCACCGGATCATGTTCCGGCACCAAGCGACCGATAATCGCATGACCCGCTTCGTGATAGGCCGTGGACTCTTTCTGCGCTTCCGTCATCACCATGGAGCGGCGTTCCGCACCCATCATGATTTTGTCTTTCGCTTTCTCGAACTCCACCATTGACACCACGCGCTTGTTACCGCGAGCGGCAAACAGTGCAGCTTCGTTGACCAGGTTAGCCAGATCAGCACCGGAGAAGCCAGGGGTACCGCGCGCAATGATTGCCGCGTCGATATCGGGCGCCAGCGGCACGCGACGCATGTGGACTTTCAGAATTTGTTCACGACCGCGAACGTCCGGCAGACCAACCACAACCTGACGGTCGAAACGGCCTGGGCGCAGCAGCGCTGGGTCAAGCACGTCCGGACGGTTAGTCGCGGCGATAACGATAATACCTTCGTTACCTTCAAAGCCATCCATCTCAACCAGCATCTGGTTCAGCGTCTGTTCGCGTTCATCGTGACCACCGCCCAGACCCGCACCACGCTGGCGGCCTACGGCGTCGATTTCATCGATGAAGATAATGCACGGCGCTGCCTTCTTGGCCTGTTCGAACATGTCACGCACACGAGATGCACCCACGCCCACGAACATTTCGACGAAGTCAGAACCTGAAATCGTAAAGAACGGCACCTTCGCTTCACCCGCGATGGCTTTCGCCAGCAGGGTTTTACCGGTACCCGGAGGGCCAACCATCAGAACGCCTTTCGGGATCTTACCGCCCAGTTTCTGGAAACGGCTCGGCTCACGCAGGTATTCAACCAGCTCACCCACCTCTTCTTTCGCTTCGTCACAGCCTGCAACGTCAGCAAAGGTGGTCTTGATCTGGTCTTCCGTCAGCATACGCGCCTTGCTCTTACCGAACGACATGGCACCTTTGCCACCGCCGCCCTGCATCTGGCGCATAAAGAAGATCCAGACGCCGATAAGAAGCAGCATCGGGAACCAGGAGATGAAGATAGACGCCAACAGGCTTGGTTCTTCTGGCGGCTCACCTATTACTTTGACGTTTTTAGTCAGAAGGTTATCAAGCAGCTTAGGATCGTTCACCGGGATGAAGGTCGTGTAACGGTTACTATCTTTCTTGGTAACGTTGATCTCACGTCCGTTGATACGCGCTTCGCGAACCTGGTCCTGATTGACCTCCTGCAGGAAGGTAGAATAATCCACCTTGCGGCCATTCGACTCGCTGGGCCCAAAGCTCTGGAATACTGACATCAGCACAACGGCAATGACCAGCCAGAGAATTAGGTTTTTCGCCATGTCACTCAAGGGATTAACCTCACATTACAACTGTGTTAAAAACAGCGTCAGGATACTCTATATCCAGTTTCATTCAAACTTTCGCCTGAAATCTACCGGTTATTATTTTCGCCCGGTCGCTACAATATACACTTCACGGGAACGCGCCCGGGAAGAGTCCGGCTTACGAACTTTAACCTTCGCAAACAGGGAGCGAATTTCCTTAAGGTACTCCTCGAAACCTTCGCCCTGAAACACCTTCACAACAAAACTACCACCAGGCGCTAGTACATCACGACACATTTCTAACGCTAGCTCCACCAGATACATGCCGCGGGGGATATCCACCGCTGGTGTTCCGCACATATTTGGTGCCATATCAGACATGACAACCTGGACCTTACTGTCACCCACACGTTCAAGTAACGCTTTCAGCACTAATTCATCACGAAAGTCGCCCTGAAGGAAGTCGACTCCGACGATGGGATCCATTGGCAAAAGATCGCATGCGATGATTCGACCCGCACCGCCAATCTGCGTCACCGCATACTGGGACCATCCGCCAGGCGCGGCACCGAGGTCGACAACCGTCATCCCCGGCTTAAAAAGTTTGTCACTTTGCTGTATTTCATCAAGTTTAAACCAGGCGCGGGAACGCAACCCTTTTTTCTGCGCCTGCAGAACATATTTATCGCTAAAGTGTTCCTGAAGCCAGCGGCTGGAACTGGCAGAACGCTTTTTACCTGTCATTTAACTATTCCGTCCGGGTTCATCGTTGCTTACCTTTGACGTAAATTTCTACGCTGCTATTTGGCGATATTAGGGAGATGGCGGTAGAATGAACCGTTTTCAATCCCAACGTAAGCAAAAATATACGATGAATCTGAGTACTAAACAAAAACAGCACCTTAAAGGTCTGGCACATCCGCTCAAGCCTGTAGTTATGCTTGGCAACAATGGTTTGACCGAAGGGGTGCTTGCCGAGATTGAACAAGCGCTGGAACACCACGAGCTGATCAAGGTGAAAATCGCCTCTGAAGACAGAGACACTAAAACCCTGATCGTGGAAGCCATCGTACGCGAAACCGGCGCCTGTAATGTACAGGTCATCGGTAAAACGCTGGTGCTCTATCGCCCATCTAAAGAGCGTAAAATCTCGCTGCCACGCTAAGGATATCCTCAATTAGACACATTTTCTGTGTAAAACGAGGGATTTCTGTCAGCAGGTGAGCAAAATGCCACGCTCCGGGAGTTGATAAAAGGCCGCTATGCGGCCTTTTTCTTTTCTTTACAATGTATCAACATCTTAGCCAGGAAGCGAATTACAGGTATTCAACCTTAATAATTTCGTATTCCACTTCACCACCGGGGGTACGGATCACCACCACATCGTCCTGCTCTTTACCAATCAGGCCGCGAGCAATCGGGGAGTTAACCGAAATCAGGTTCTGCTTAAAGTCAGCCTCGTCATCACCCACGATGCGGTAAGTCTGCTCTTCGTCGTTGTCCAGATTCAGTACCTGCACGGTTGAACCAAAGATCACGCGACCATTGTTTGGCATTTTAGTGATGTCGATAACCTGGGCGTTGGAGAGCTTGGCTTCGATATCTTTGATACGGCCTTCACAAAAACCCTGCTGCTCGCGAGCGGCGTGGTATTCAGCGTTCTCTTTCAGATCGCCATGTTCACGCGCATCCGCGATAGCGGCAATGATTTCAGGACGGCGCACGGATTTCAGGAAATCCAGCTCTTCGCGCAGTTTTTCGGCACCACGTAAGGTCATCGGAATAGCTTGCATTTGTTATACCTCTTAAACATTCCTGTTGGGAGCAGCCTGAGCTACTCCGGCCCCAGCCCCACGGACATCAAACCATGAGCGGGCCAGAAGCAAAAAGAAAACCGACCCGGGTGCAGCGCCCCAGGTCAGCAGCAATTTTTCAATTTGATACGCATTTTACCGCGAAGTTCACTATGGGTCATCGTTTACTTTGCAGTGCCATGCACCGTAGTATGACGGTTTGTTTTCGGGTTGTTAGCGCGAGATTATGCGATTTTCCAGTTTTATCATCGGATTGACTACCAGTATAACGTTCACCGCCCAGGCCGCGAATGTTGATGAATACATTAACCAGCTGCCCGCTGGCGCTAATCTTGCGCTGATGGTGCAGAAGGTTGGCGCTCAGGCCCCCGATATTGACTATCACAGTCAACAGATGGCGCTGCCTGCCAGTACCCAGAAGGTGATCACTGCCCTCGCCGCCCTGCTTCAGCTTGGCCCAGACTTCCGTTTTACTACCACCCTTGAAACCAAAGGTAACGTTGAGGATGGCGAACTGAAGGGCGATCTCATTGCCCGTTTTGGCGGCGATCCGACCTTCAAGCGTCAGGATATCCGCAATATGGTGGCGGTACTGAAAAAATCCGGCGTGCAGAAGATCGAGGGCAACGTGCTGATCGATACCTCTGTTTTCGCCAGTCACGATAAAGCGCCGGGCTGGCCCTGGAATGACATGACGCAGTGCTTCAGCGCGCCGCCCGCCGCCGCTATCGTCGATCGTAACTGCTTTTCTGTGTCGCTCTACAGCGCGCCAAAACCGGACGATCTGGCGTTTATCCGCGTGGCCTCCTACTACCCGGTCACGATGTTCAGCCAGGTACGTACGCTGGCAAAAGGATCTCCGGATGCGCAGTACTGCGAGCTGGACGTGGTGCCGGGCGATCTTAACCGGTTCACCCTCACCGGCTGCCTGACGCAGCGTGCGGATCCGCTGCCGCTGGCGTTCGCCATTCAGGACGGCGCGGGCTATGCCGGCGCCATTCTTAAAGACGAACTGAAGCAGGCGGGAATTACCTATACCGGCACCCTGCTCCGCCAGACGCAGGTTAATCAGCCGGGTAACGTTATCGCCAGCAAGCAGTCCGCGCCGCTGCACGATCTGCTTAACATTATGCTGAAAAAATCTGACAACATGATTGCCGACACCGTCTTTCGCACGATCGGTCACGCGCGCTTCGGCGTTCCGGGCACCTGGCGCGCCGGTTCCGATGCCGTACGTCAGATCCTGCGCCAGCAGGCAGGAATCGACCTTGGCAATACGATCGCCGTGGATGGTTCAGGGCTGTCGCGCCATAACCTGATCTCGCCGGCAACCATGATGCAGGTGCTGCAGTACATTGCACAACATGACGCTGAGCTAAACTTCATTACAATGCTGCCGCTGGCGGGTCACGATGGTTCACTTCAGTATCGCGCGGGCCTTCATGCCGCAGGTGTGGACGGCAAAGTATCGGCCAAAACGGGATCGCTGCAGGGCGTATATAACCTTGCAGGTTTTATCACAACGGCCAGCGGACAGCGTATGGCGTTTGTGCAGTATCTTTCCGGCTATGCCGTCGAACCCGCTGACCAGCGTAATCGCCGTATTCCTCTGGTGCGCTTCGAAAGCAGGCTTTACAAGGACATCTACCAGAATAACTAGCGATGAAACTTCTCATAGTTGAAGACGATCTGTTATTGCAGGAAGGGCTGGCGCTGGCGCTGACAAATGAAGGCTACGCGCTCGACTGCGCCGCTACGGCGGCCGAAGCCGATGCGCTGATCCAGAGCGGCGAATACAGCCTGGCGATCCTCGATTTAGGCCTGCCGGATAAAGATGGCGCCACGCTGCTAAGCCAGTGGCGACGCCGGGGTGTGGACATCCCGGTGCTGATCCTCACGGCGCGCGACGCCATTGAGGACCGCATCAACGGCCTGGATTCCGGCGCGGACGATTATCTGGTCAAGCCTTTCGCACTCGCCGAGCTGCAGGCGCGCGTGCGGGCGCTGATCCGCCGCTATCAGGGGCACAGCGATAACCTGCTGACCGACGGCGACATCACGCTAAACCTGCAGACGCAGCAGGTCCTTCGTCAGTCCCTGCCTGTCGACGTCACGCCTAAGGAGTTTGCGCTGCTCACGCGCCTCATTATGCGCAGCGGACAAACCGTACACCGTGAAACCCTGCAGCAGGACATCTACTCCTGGCAGGACGATCCGGGGTCAAACACCCTTGAAGTGCATATTCATAACTTGCGCCGCAAACTCGGCAAAGACAGGATTAAAACCGTTCGCGGCGTGGGCTACCGACTGGAAAGCCAGAAATGAACAGCATGCGTCGGCGATTGATGGTACTGCTGGCGGTTATTCTCTTATTTTTTCAATTAATCAGCGTAGTGTGGCTATGGCATGAAAGCCGGGAGCAGATTGGCTTTCTGGTCAGCGAAACGCTGTCTGCTAAAGCGCGTAACCAGCACGTCGAGAAAGAGATCCGTGAAGCGATTGCCTCCCTGCTGGTGCCTTCCCTGGTGATGGTGGGCTTCACCCTGCTCTTCTCATTCTGGGCGGTGACGTGGATAACCCGCCCCCTCAATAAGCTGCGCGCCAGCCTCGCTAACCGCTCTGCCGACAATCTCACCCCGCTGCCAATGTATTCCGACATGGAAGAGATTGGCGCTGTCACGACGTCGTTAAACCAGCTTCTGGCGCGTCTGGATCACACTATTCAGCAGGAGCGCCTGTTCACCGCTGATGCCGCACACGAGCTCCGAACACCTCTTGCGGGCATCAGGCTGCATCTTGAACTCATGGCCCAGTCAGGGTCGCCCCAGGCTGCCCCCTTAATTAGCCGTATCGATCAGCTGATGCACACGGTTGAACAGCTGCTGATGCTGGCGCGTGCCGGACAGGCGATGGCCAGCGGCCACTACGCGACCGTTAGCTGGACAAACGATATCATCGCTCCCCTTGGCCTTGAGCATGAAGCCAAAGAGCATAGGGTAATATGGCCTGCGAAAAGCCCGCTGACGGTTCAGGGTGACCCCGTGCTTTTGCGCCTGATGCTGCGGAACCTGCTGGAGAATGCCGGCCGCTACAGCCCTACGGGTACGACGATTACGGTGAGGCTGGCGGAAGTGGACGGTGGCACGCAGGTCAGCGTCATCGATCGGGGTCCAGGCATTGACGAGGCGCACCGGCAATCGATCACCGAACCTTTTCGTCGGCTCGACCAGCGCTACGGTGGCAGCGGCCTGGGGCTGAGTATCGTGCAGCGCATCGTTCAGCTCCACCACGGCCACTTAACGCTGGAGAACGGCGCTGAGGGCGGTCTCATCGCCAGCTGCTGGCTACCCTCAACGCTGATATAAAAAAAGCCCCTTTAACAGGGGCTTCTTGCAGACATTAATGTTTGTAGATGAACTCGACGCCTTCTTCGTCGTCTTCATCCCAGTCATCGTCCCAGTCTTCATCGTCTTCTTCAGCTTCCTGCTCTTCGAGCTGCTGCCGGTGGTAGTCATCCCACATGAATTCGACTTTTTCAGGCTGCTTCGTTTCTTCCGCCTGAACAACAGGGTTCTCGATGATAAAGCTCATCACATCCCAGCAGAGGTCTTTCACACCCACCTGGCTTGCCGCCGAGATCAGGTAATATTTATCTTCCCAGCCCATGGCTTCAGCAATGGCTTTGGCTTTGGCTTCCGCTTCGGCTTTATCCATCAGATCGATTTTATTGAAGACTAACCAACGCGGTTTGCCGGCCAGCTTTTCGCTGTATTTTTCCAGCTCGCCAACAATGATGCGGGCATTTTCAACCGGATCGGATTCATCGATAGGGTTAATATCAACGATGTGCAGCAGTACACGGCAGCGCTCAAGGTGCTTCAGGAAGCGGATCCCCAGACCTGCGCCTTCTGCCGCGCCTTCGATCAGCCCTGGAATATCGGCGACCACAAAGCTCTTTTCGTGATCCATACGGACAACGCCAAGGCTCGGTACCAGGGTGGTAAACGGATAGTCAGCCACTTTCGGTTTCGCTGCAGAAACTGCGCGAATGAAGGTCGATTTACCCGCATTTGGCATACCCAGCATGCCCACGTCAGCCAGAAGCATCAGTTCAAGCTGGAGATCGCGAGTGTCGCCCGGAGTACCCATGGTTTTCTGACGCGGCGCACGGTTTACAGACGATTTAAAGCGGCTGTTGCCCAAACCGTGCCAACCGCCTTTCGCTACCATCAGGCGCTGACCGTGTTTGGTCATATCACCCATGGTTTCGCCGGTACCCTGATCGATAACGCGGGTTCCGACGGGCACTTTGATAATGACGTCTTTACCGCGTTTGCCGGTACAGTCACGGCTCTGGCCGTTCTGACCACGTTCAGCACGGAAAGATTTTTCGAAACGATAGTCGATAAGCGTGTTGAGGTTCTCGTCCGCCTCCAGCCACACGTCGCCGCCATCCCCGCCGTCGCCGCCATCAGGGCCGCCACGAGGAATATATTTTTCACGGCGGAAGCTTACACAACCGTTACCGCCATCACCTGCCACGACCAGAATCGTCGCTTCATCAACAAACTTCATTTTACTCTCCGTAACTCATTCGCCTGAGCGGGGGACTACTACAACCGCTTCATTTTTGCGCCAACGTCCCCAAAGACGATGACCAATGGCGGAATACATCGCGCCCGCAACCACGACAAACGCACCGAGATAGCCCAACAGGTTGAGCATCGGTTTGACGAAGACATCGGGCCAGGCCATTGATAACAAATCTGAAAATAACAGCGTAAACAGCGGCGTCAGCGTGATTAACGCGCTCACCTGCGCTGCCTGCCAGCGCGCCATTGCCTCGGCCAGCGCGCCATAACCGACCAGCGTATTCAACCCACAAAATATGAGGCACGCCAGCTGCCAGTCGCTAAGCAGGGCGATCGCCCCCGGCTTTGCTAATGGCAGTAATGCTATTGTACACAAAGTGTACAACAAAAGGAGGATCTGCTGTGAGGCAAGACGACGCAATAACACCTTTTGCGCGACGCCGTAGCTCACCCAGACCGTTGCTGCCCCCACGCCAAAAATCACCCCCCAGGTGTAATCCGTCAGGCGGGTGAAAATCTCGACCAGGCTGGTGTTGAAGAACATCACCAGACCACAGAGCAGCATAGTCGCCCCGACAATCTGCGTCCCACGCATCTTCTCTTTAAGGATAAAGACGCTGGCGACCATCATGCCCACCGGTGAAAGTTGTCCAATTACCTGTGACGCCGTGGGGCTGAGGTACTGCAGGGAAGAGCTGAACAGAATGAAGTTACCGAACAGACCGCCCGTCGCGATAGCCAGCAATACCAGCCAACGCGGTTTACGGAAAAGGCGCAGAGGCGGAAGCTTACCCTTGACGGCCAGAATGGCCCCCAGGCCAACGCTCGCCATCAGAAAGCGATAAAATACCACCGTAGGCGGCTCCATCACTTCCAGTACCTGCTTCATTGCAATTGGCAGCGCACCCCAACACATTGCGGTGGTGATCGCCAAAAGAATACCAATGCCGGCCTGCTGCTTCATGCCCGTTTTCCCTACAGAAAATTTTCCGGGTTTCCAATGTAAAAAGCCCCGCAACACGTTGCGGGGCTTTAATCCGTTACCGGACCGAGAAAACCTTACTCAGCAACGATGCTGATGTATTTACGGTTGTTCGGGCCTTTAACTTCAAATTTCACTTTACCGTCTGCTTTTGCAAACAGAGTGTGGTCACGACCGCAACCTACGTTGTTGCCAGCGTGGAATTTGGTACCACGTTGACGAACAATGATGCTACCCGCCAGAACGGATTCGCCACCGAAACGCTTAACGCCAAGGCGTTTAGCTTCTGAATCGCGACCGTTACGTGTGGCTGTCTCTTATACA
>CAMKZP010000033.1 GCA_946477805.1 uncultured Enterobacter sp. | reverse complement strand
CGGCGTACTCGAAGCCAGTGCTCTGGTCACGATCCTATTTCGTCGGCTCATGCGGAGGAGCACCGCTGGAAGTAGTGAAGAAGTACATTCAGCACCAACGTGGCTGATAAATCGTTGCCCCTACAGGCGCATCCATATTCCCCTCCCGCCTGCGTCGGCGGGAGCACCCTATGGGTTAAAGGTGGGCATCCAAAGAGTGGCCACAATTTGGTGGCGTTCTGGCCCTGACCACTGACAATCCACGCAGGACGGAAAAGTTGCTTTCGCTGCAGCCGGTTGAGGAAATCTGGGGGGTTGGCCGCCGCATCGGTAAAAAGCTGAATACGTTCGGCGTAACAACCGCACTCCAGCTGGCGCGTTTGAATCCGGCCTTTGTGCGGAAGAACTTTAATGTGGTGCTGGAGCGAACCGTGCGCGAGCTGAACGGAGAGGCCTGCATCTCCCTGGAGGAGGCGCCTCCTGCTAAGCAGCAGATAGTCTGCAGCCGTTCGTTTGGCGAGCGTGTTACGGCCTATGAATCCATGAGGCAGGCCATATGCCAGCATGCGGAGCGCGCGGCTGAAAAGTTACGTGGTGAGAAGCAGTACTGCAGGCACATTTCCGTGTTTGTGAAAACATCCCCGTTTGCGGTCAATGAACCCTACTACGGTAATCTGGCCAGCGAAAAGCTGATGACTCCCACGCAGGATACACGCAACATTATTAATGCTGCAGTCAGAGCGCTGGATCGTATCTGGGTTGATGGTTATCGGTACGCGAAGGCGGGCTGCATGCTTAACGACTTCACGCCGACGGGTGTATCGCAACTGAACCTGTTTGATACTACGCAGCCACACAGCAACAGTGATCAACTGATGAAGGTTCTGGACGGTATCAACCATTCAGGGCTGGGGAAAGTGTGGTTTGCCGGAAGGGGAATTGCGCCTGAGTGGCAAATGAAGCGGGATATGCTTTCTCCGGCATATACGACCAGGTGGAACGAACTACCGATGGCCATCATTAGGTGATCGGACACTTAAAGATTTCGCATGCGAATCTTATGAATCAATCACGCCTGTGCAGCTGTATGAGTGCCCGAGAGGGCCGATAGTGCTGCTTCACCCACCGCCCGTAATTATTAACGGACTCATACTGACGTTTTTCAGCACCATCACGGTAATACAGTACCTGAATAATCCCATGCAACTGCAGATAGCTGGCTACCGTTGTTACATTATTGCGAACGAAGTGTGTGTGGCCCTGGAAGTTATCAAGATCAACTCCGTCCTGTCCGTCATCAAGCGCTTCAAGAATAAAAGCGATCAACGCTGAAGCTATAGAACGACGGCCAGAGCCTGCGATACAAGCATCGAGCTCCTGAAAGGTCATATGGATTTCCTGTTATAACGGTAATAGGCGTCCTCTTCGATTGCAGCCACGAGCCATCCGGTAGCGGTTCGCCTGTCTATGTTCTCAGGCATGGAAGCGACGAGCTGCTCAAGTGGAAGTGTACGATTAGATCTGAATATAAGCGCTGACATTCCACACCAGTCCTGGTTACTTTCTGGCTTCCAGCTGGCGCCGAGCATCAACGTTAATGCCGTCTGAGCCGCCTATAACGGAGTTTCTGCCGGGCTCGAGGACCATGAGGTTAACGCTGCTCAGGGTACAGGCCTGCATCTTGTTACATACCCAAGATTGATAGCCGCTTCTGTTAGTGCGGCAGCAGCTTCGAATTGAGTTCCGGGATACTAAAGCGTCCAGAGGCGGACAATTTGGCCACGGAATTCCGTGGCCATTTCGGTGAAAGGCGTAGATTTCATTACTGAGATCGCATCCCTTTAACACGGAGTTCAGATGCTTCAACTGAAAGTTCATCAATTTCAAGTTTCACCCACACATATCCCTCTGCGTCTGGCGCGCGGTCAGTCATTATGGTCCCTTGCTGATCGTCTATGTCGACAACGACCCGCCAGGGTTTTACACCTGAATTGCTGTCTACAGGCCTGGCAGGCTTTTTGTTCTGAGCTTTAGATTTCGCATGCGAAATCTTATCTTTGCCTTTGTTCTTTACTTCATCAAGAACAGCTTTAAAAATGATGGAGAATGTATTTCGACATTCTCCACTCATATTGCGCTGGGCTTGGGATGAAGGCGTTATGACAAAGGTATACCCGTATAATATGATTTACTGAATTCGCAACGGACGGGTGAGACAGGAAGTATGAAGAAAAAACAACCGACATTACTAACTGAAGGCTGTATCTAATCCAGGGGGCAAATCAGCAGTGCTGGAAGAATTCTGGGCAAGGGGGATTTTATAATTCTGTGTACGGAATGCTTCAGTTTTTAGTTTGCGGGCTGCTATTGGTAAGTAATTGATGTAAATATAGTTGACCTAAGTTAATGCTGTGATCCACACCACAGATTCATTCTTATCATAAAAAGAAATCCTTAATTGTTGATCCAGATTATACAAACCCACCTTAAATAGCACATTATCTCGAAGTTTTTATTTATTTCAGCAATAATCCCCGCATATAAGACATTTATAACTCCTTTTCTACTGTGTGACATTTATAACTTCACTTCTACTGTGTATTTAGAGAAAACCATTAGCAGTTTTAAAAGGAGGTTTACATGTTAAACAACATTCGTATCGAAGAAGATTTGTTGGGTATCAGGGAAGTTCCAGCGGATGCCTACTATGGCATTCACACTCTGAGAGCGATTGAAAACTTCTACATTAGCAAAATCAAAATCAGCGACATCCCTGAATTTGTGCGTGGCATGGTGATGGTGAAGAAAGCTGCAGCCCTGGCAAACAAAGAGCTGCAAACTATTCCGAAAAGCGCTGCAAATGCGATTATCGCCGCGTGCGACGAAGTACTGAACAATGGCAAATGCATGGACCAGTTCCCGGTTGACGTCTATCAGGGCGGAGCGGGTACCTCCGTCAACATGAATACCAACGAAGTGCTGGCGAATATCGGCCTGGAGCTGATGGGTCACAAGAAAGGTGAGTACCAGTACCTCAACCCGAACGACCACGTTAACAAATGTCAATCCACCAACGATGTCTATCCAACCGGTTTCCGTATCGCAGTGTACGCATCTATTGTCAAACTGATCGACGCCATTAGCCAGCTCAGAGACGGTTTCGAGCGTAAAGCTATCGAGTTCAGCGATGTCCTTAAAATGGGGCGCACGCAGCTACAGGATGCTGTTCCGATGACACTCGGCCGGGAGTTCAACGCCTTTAAAGTACTATTGAGCGAAGAAACCCAAAATATTATGCGCAACGCCGAACTGTTGCTGGAGGTCAACCTCGGCGCTACTGCTATTGGCACACGCTTGAATACCCCGGACGGCTACCAACTGCTGGCGGTGCAGAAACTGGCCGAAGTCTCTAACCTGCCGGTAGTGCCTGCAGAAGACCTGATTGAAGCCACCTCCGACTGCGGCGATTTCGTCATGGTTCACAGCGCCCTGAAATGCCTGGCGGTTAAGCTGTCCAAAATCTGTAACGACCTGCGCCTGCTCTCTTCCGGCCCACGCGCTGGCCTGAATGAAATTAACCTGCCAGAACTGCAGGCCGGTTCATCCATCATGCCGGCAAAAGTGAACCCGGTTGTGCCCGAAGTAGTAAATCAGGTGTGTTTCAAAGTCATCGGTAACGATACTACCGTGACCATGGCCTCTGAAGCAGGCCAGCTGCAGCTGAACGTGATGGAGCCCGTGATTGGTCAGGCAATGTTTGAATCCATTCATATCCTGACTAACGCGTGCTACAACCTGCTGGAAAAATGCATTAACGGCATTACCGCTAATAAAGAAGTGTGTGAAAGCTACGTGTACAACTCCATCGGGATTGTCACCTACCTGAACCCGTTCATCGGCCACCACAATGGCGACATCATCGGTAAGATTTGTGCTGAAACCGGTAAGAGCGTGCGTGAAGTAGTTCTCGAGCGAGGATTGCTGACCGAAGCCGAGCTGAGTGACATCTTCTCAGCGAAAAACCTGATGCACCCGGTATACAAAGCGAAAAGGTATACGGATGAAACCGAACAGTAAGCGTTCAGGCTAAGCTTCCGAAAGGCACGACTCCCAATGACGTGCCTTTTATCTTTTCAAGCTGTACCAATTACACAACATTTCAATATCAAATTGTTAATAAACAAGGAGAGTCTTATGTTTGGAGCAGAACTCGTTGTCGTGTTATTAGCGATTTATTTAGGTGCAAGGTTGGGGGGGATCGGGATTGGTTTTGCCGGTGGCCTAGGTGTACTCGTTCTCACCTTCGTCTTTCAGATTGCGCCAGGTGCCATCCCCTTTGACGTAATCGAAATTATAATAGCCGTTATCGCCGCGATTGCTACCATGCAGGTGGCGGGCGGTATGGACTATCTGGTCAGCCTTGCGGAGCGTGCGTTACGGCGCCATCCCAAATACATCACCTTTCTTGCGCCGCTGGTAACATGGTTTATGACCATTATGGCAGGTACTGGTCACACGGCGTTTTCTACACTGCCGGTCATCACCGAAGTGGCGAAAGAACAAGGTATCCGCCCTTCTCGCCCGCTCTCAATCGCTGTTGTTGCCTCGCAGATCGCGATCACCGCCTCGCCAATTTCTGCAGCGGTGGTGTTCTTCGCCGGTATTCTTGAGCCGATGGGCGTGAGCTATCTGACGTTGCTGTCGATCTGTATTCCGGTGACGTTAATCGCCGTCATGCTTACCGCTGTCGTGTGTAACTTCCTTGGTACCGAGTTAAAGGACGATCCTGTTTATCAGGAGCGTCTGGCAAAAGGTGAAGTGAGACTACGCGGTAGCCAGGTCTTCGAACTGAAGACGCACGCCAAACGCTCCGTGCTGCTCTTCCTGATCGGCATCGTTGCCGTGATGCTCTACGCCACCGCCATCAGTGACACCGTTGGTCTGATTCAGAACCCAGTACTGCCGCGTAACGAAGCAATTGTGGTGTTCATGTTGACCATCGCTACGCTTATCAGCATCACCTGTAAAATCGATACAAGCGAAGTCCTGAATGCAAGTACGTTTAGATCCGGTATGAGCGCATGCGTGTGTGTACTCGGAGTGGCGTGGCTTGGTGATACCTTCGTCAAATCTCATATTGCCGATATCCAGAGCATCGCGGGCGATCTGCTGCATAGCTATCCATGGCTACTGGCGGTGGTGCTGTTCTTTGCCGCCACCCTGCTTTATTCACAGGCGGCGACCACTAAAGCGCTGATGCCTGCGGCGCTGATGCTCGGTGTAACGCCTTTGACGGCTATAGCCTCTTTCGCGGCAGTTTCTGCACTGTTCGTTTTGCCAACCTATCCGACTCTGCTGGCGGCAGTGGAGATGGATGACACCGGCTCGACCCGCATCGGCAAATACGTGTTTAACCACGCATTCCTGCTCCCTGGCATTCTTGCCATTATTTTGAGCGTGATCCTCGGGTTTATTATCGGCGGCATCATTCTTTAGCGCCTTAGCCGTTGATAAATTCTTTAAATCAGGGCCGTTCAGCGGCCCAATTAACTTCCCCTACCATCTTGTTGAAGTTGACTACTCCCCCGGTAGACGATCCTGCCCTTTAGTTTGAACATAGAAGGAGCGTATGGCACACCACGATTTACCGATGTTGCGCGTAAAGCCTCGCCCAATCGGGCAGGAATATAAGCGCGGTAACTGCGTAACATTATTTGACCTTCGTCAATGTGGCTTACATTTTTCAGCGTATTTTGTAAGCCTTATGAAACGCGCATATAAATACAGATTCTATCCAACGGCCAATCAGGTTGAGCTTTTGGCTCAAACGTTCGGATGTGTGCGTTTCGTCTATAACAGCATCCTTCGCTGGCGAACTGATGCATACTATGAGCGTCAGGAAAAGATCGGCTATCCGCAAGCCGATAAGCGCCTGACGGCTATCAAAGCCTAACCAGAATATTCATGGTTAGGCAATGTTTCAGCCGTGCCACTCCAGCAAGCGATCCGCCACCAACAAACCGCCTTTGCCAACTTCTTTGCAGGTCGGGCGAAGTTCCCGACATTCAAAAGCAAGCGCCATAAACAGGCGGCTTTTTTCATGGATACGGCGTTTAAATACAAAGACGGTTGTTTGTACATGGCAAAGAGCAAAACACCGTTAGACGTGCGCTGGTCTCGCCCTTTGCCGGCCGTGCCATCCATCACCATTAGTAAAGACGCAGCAGGGCGCTATTTTGTTTCGTGCCTTTGCGAGTTTGAGCCTGTATCACTGCCGATCACCGCTAAAACAGTCGGCATTGATGTTGGTTTAAAAGATTTGTTCGTCACCGATTCCGGATTCAAAACCGGCAATCCCCGCCACACCGCTAAATATGCGAAGCGTCTCGCCCTGCTACAGCGCCGTTTGAGCAGGAAACAAAAAGGCTCAAAGAACCGCGCTAAAGCCCGTTTAAAAGTCGCCCGCATTCACGCGAAAATTGCTGATTGTCGTCTGGATAACTTGCACAAGTTGACCCGCAAACTCATTAACGAAAACCAGGTTGTTTGCGTCGAATCCCTGAAAGTGAAAAACATGATCCGCAATCCGAAGCTGTCCAAAGCGATAGCAGACGCAAGCTGGGGCGAGTTCGTGCGCCAGCTCCAGTACAAGGCTGAATGGTCGGGGCGCTCAGTGGTTGCCATTGACCAGTTTTTCCCGTCCTCAAAGCGTTGTAGTTGTTGCGGCTACACTATGCCAGAAACGGCGCTTAACGTTCGTTCTTGGATCTGCCCTGAATGCGGGGCTAACCATGATCGTGACGTAAACGCCGCGAAGAATATAAAAGCGGTCGGGCTGGCGCGTTAGCCCACGGAGCGACTGTAAACCCTAAAGCCGCTTAATGTGGCTCAGGTAGGTTGCGTTGAAGTGGGAATCCTCGCCCTTTAGGGCTGGGAGCAGTCAAATTGAAAAGTTCTACAACCGAGCCCGGCACCACAGTCACCCCGGCGGTGTCAGTCCGGAGGCCCTTCGAACAGGCTTCGTCGTGAGGACAGAATTTGTTTACGGACGTGGGTCAGTCCCAGTAGGTTGTATGCTTAACGACTTCACGCCGACGGGGGTATCGTAGTTTAACCTGTTTGAAACTACACAACCGCACAGCAACAGTAATCAAATGAAGCAGGTTCTGGATGGTATCAACCATTCAGTACAAGGTTGTTTAAATAGCATTCCTGGCAGAACTGAGATCGTGCTCCCAACCACTACAAACAATGTTGGCTTCAGTTGGAAGGGCAACTCTCACAGTTAAAAATGGCTGCCTAACTGGGGGTGGGACCATGGTCCCACCCTCGACATAAACAGTGAAGTCATTAGTATCAATGGGGGGCGCGGTGGAAATGAACGGCATACCGGCCGTCAGTGGGACCGCGGTCCCAACCACTCCAAACTATCTTGGCTTCAGTTGAAAGGGCAACTCTCACAGTTAAAAATGGCTGTCTAAAAGGGGTGGGACCATGGTCCCACCCCTCGACATCAACAGTGAAGTCATCAGCATTAATGGGGTCCCGGTGGAAATGAGTGGCACACCGATTGTCAGTGGGACCGCGGTCCCATTGGCGCCAAAGACAGTAAGGTCGAGCTATCCCGGCAGTATTAAACCGTAGGCCGTTCGGAAGTGGGACCATGGTCCCAGGCCGTTGCTGACAGCAGTGATATCCGTCCCGACTGACATGAATGGCATACTGGCCGGCAGTGGGACCGCGGTCCCAACCACTTCAAACAATGTTGGATTCAGTTGGAAGGGCAACTCTCACAGTTAAAAATGGCTGCCTAACAGGGGTGGGACCATGGTCCCACCCCGTCGCTGACAGTTGAGATTCAGTCAGGACTAAGTAAGGAGCGGGATTGTGGAGAGAACATCTTAACTATTTCGGTACTGAGAATACTGCATAATGCTGTTCGAGATGATGCTCCCCAAACAGCATTTACAGATTTTAAAATGAGCCGAGCAGAAAGATGGAGGATATAAATTTCTAATCTGATTACGAAGTTTGTCTGTGTTGTAGTTCCCGAAGAATACCTTCAATTTTCTCAATGCATTCTGGTGGTAAGCGCGTCTTATCAAGGCTCAAAATAACTTTGTCGCCTTTATAAATAGCCGATGCCCCTGGAACGAACTGATGCCGGGTATTAAGTTTAACTTTTTCTCCGGATGAATCTTTCAATGTACCGGTCAATAAGCCAATTACTTCATCCGCTTCAAAGATAACACCAGCGTCCTTCTGTTCATGAAGATGTTCAGTTTGCTGTTGTAGTAACTCTTCTTTTCCAGTAAATGCCTTGTACAAAGACTCTCCGGCCCGGGCAGAAAGTTCGCCAGGGTGGGTAAACAGTGCAATCACAGATTTTGGTAATCGTGAGGTGTTTATGCAGCGAGAGATGATCTTGCGGGAAATGTTTTCTGCATCAGCAAGAGCAGAAACATTTCCGCCAAATTCATTCTCTAGCCGATGTGCGTATCGTTTACCACGTTCATACGCACTGGTAGGCCGATAGTCATTACCTAATCGAGATAATGCCGACATTTGTTCATCATCAAGATCCCCGACCAGAATTCGGTAATCCGATGATGTGAGGATGGCGGCTTTGCGACGGCGGCTACCATCTGCAACTTCAATGATCCCCGATAAACGACGTCCAAAAGCTGGAGTCTGTTGGCCACTCAACAAAAAGGAGGGGATCAGGTCATCAAGCGCGTCTTCTGTCAGTAGTTCCTGATCGCGTTCATTACCGGACCATACCTGGGTGGCATTTTCGGCAGTATCGCCTGGAATCGCCTCAAGGGTGAATTTGACCTCTCGACCACAGACCGGAAGTATAATTGAATTACCGCGGGCCATAGCACCAACCCGGGCAATTAAAGAATCTACCATCGGTGCAGCAGGGGCTGCAGAAGTTGGCTGTACTGTTTCTGAAGATGGATTTTTAACAACATGTTTTGGAATAACCGGTGCACGTTTCATTATCTGATCTCCCAGCGAGGTTTAATCAGGCGATCAAAAATCTCATTACAGACAGGCTCCCAGATAGCAAGCGCATTTCTCCATGCGCCAGTAGAAGAACGCTGGTCAATGGCCTGCTCAAAAACAGTTCTCATACGAATCTGACCTTTACCAACCTCATCGGTCTCACGCACAACATTTTTAAGAACCATACCTCCCCAAGCATCGCGGATCTGCTCTTCCATCCACGGAGACTGTGAACCATTGTTATTGCTGTACTTGGTAAGCAAAATTCTGACGTCAGGCTCAAAGCCCTGCAGATCGACGTTTTTTAGCAGATCGCGCAGCATGTCGAAAAATTGCAGGGCTGATGTGTAATCGAACAATTCGGCTGGAGTCGGAATGATAAGAACATCAGCAGCGCACACTACATTGATAGTGCCTATGCCAAGGTTTGGTGCACTGTCGATGACAATAACATCATAATCATGAGCAACCGTCTCTATAGCGAGTCGGAGCATCATATGGGGTTCGGTAGGCAGTTTCCCATCATCATACCGCCCCATAAGTTCTGTTTCGATACGGTGGAGGGCCAGGCATGAAGGGATGATATCCAGTCCCGGCCAGCAGGTAGGTTTTACCGCATATGACGCATCATCACGCTCACCAAGATAGAAGGGCAGTAAAGTATCTTCGGCATGAATATGCAAATCCGGAACCCATCCGTGATACATGGATGCGGTACCTTGTGGATCATTTCCTTCTACAAGAAGAACACGGAGTCCTTTCAGAGCGAGGTCCTGAGCCAAATGGACAGATACAGACGTTTTATAGACTCCGCCTTTATGTGCAGCCACACCAATGACCGGGGGAACGCTTTCATCTGGTCGACGCAAGCGTGTACCGAAAACATCCCGCATATGGTTAATTTGTTCAATGGTGTAACCGACTCTCTGTTCAACCCGTCCGCGCATTTCCATATCAGGGTGGGGAAGGCGGCCTGCTTTTTCAGCATCCCGAATAGCCTGAGATGAAACACCAATTAGATCGGCTGCTTCACCTACACGCCAGCGACGCGTAATTTTTCTTGCCTCAGGGCTATCATCATTGAACTGAGCAACTGCAATAGCTTTAGTCATTTCATGACCGGCAGCTATGCACTGATCAAGAGTATCCATCAATCCCATTGTATATTCCTTGTACTTTACTTTGCATTATTATATTAAATCTTGATAAAAGAAGCAAAGCAACACCAAAGTTGCAAACCCATGGTAAAAGTGCAAAGTTGGTCAAAAAGCAAGCTTTCTTAAAGATACGTGATTAAGCAACGTGGACGTGGATATCGCAGTTAATCTATACCCTCGCCACAGCAAAGAGGGCATGCAGGGTGGCGCAACAGCTGGATGCTTGCTGGGAGATTCTTAGAAAAGAGATAGCAGATAAATGGTTATCTGTTGTCAGTCTCGATCTCCCAACCAGCTATATGGCATGACCAACGCTGTCACCGATGACTTCACACGAAGTATGTTGAAGGCCGTCAACGTCGTAAGTCAGAGGGAATCAGTCCGGACCATTCCCGCTCGCCAAGCAGACTTGATCCTGTATACATCAGACAGAATCGAGCGTTCTGTTCAGACCACTCGGCAGTGCAGAAATGCCAGAGGTAACTCCGCTTGATGCCCAGTTTCGGGCTAACATACAGTCGGCGTCCCTGTTTCAGCTTAGTTTCAAGCTAGCGGTGAGTATGAGATTGTCATTCGCTGGAGAGAAAAATACCAGCAGCGGTACTGGTTTTCATGAACTCAAGCAGACAAAGCGATCTTGAGAACGATACCTGATCCTTATGTATCATGTTTATGATTTGGTAAACCGAAATGATCGGTGCTCGCCGCAGCCATGTGACCGAGCAACGCGAGCGAGCAGGCGAGGAAGCGCAATATCAAAGAAGCTAGAGGGAGCAGGTACGCTCTGATATCACGACGAAAGGTGATCATTGAATTACTGTCTGAATTTCCTTTATGGTCAGCAGGTTATCCACATATACAGTAATTCGATCCAGAATTAAGATCCTTAAAACGATCCCTGTAAGATCCAAAGAAGATCCCGGAACCTCTGAAGGCCGCGTCAGCACTGAACCTGGAGCATGATCACATAAGCTGTAGCATGTTAATCATAAGCTGTAACTGGTATATAATAAGCTGTATTATGCAGGAGATATGCTGTGATGAGTCAATGGAATAATCTATAGTGAGTATATTCCCTGAAATAACATCAGAGCTGTGTATAAGCTGAAGCTAGCCGTGTAGCCCCTTATGGCTATAAATTGAAGGCAATGGCTGCTTTTATTCTTTACTTATCCACCTATCGGAGGCCCTCTGGAAAAGGACAATCTGGATATAAAAAAGCTGTTTGAAGAGGTGGATAAATCCTCCGGTGAAGTTGTAAACCTTACTCCTAATGCCAGTAATACAGTGCAGCCTGTGGCACTGATGCGACTTGGAGTGTTTGTTCCTACGCTTAAATCACTGAAAAACAGCAAAAAAAATACACTATCCCGTACTGATGCGACGGAAGAACTGACGCGACTGTCACTCGCCAGAGCGGAAGGATTCGATAAGGTGGAGATCACGGGTCCCCGTCTGGATATGGATAACGACTTCAAGACTTGGGTAGGGGTGATCCATTCCTTTGCCCGGCATAAGGTTATCGGTGATAAAGTTGAGCTGCCGTTTGTCGAGTTCGCAAAACTTTGTGGCATCCCGTCCAGTCAGTCATCGCGCAGGCTCCGAGAGCGTATCAGCCCCTCGCTTAAACGTATTGCGGGTACCGTAATCTCGTTTTCCCGCACAACCGAAAAGCATACCAAAGAGTACATTACGCATCTGGTGCAGTCTGCTTACTATGATACTGAGAAAGATATTGTGCAGTTGCAGGCTGATCCGCGACTGTTTGAGCTCTATCAGTTTGACCGTAAAGTACTTCTGCAGCTGAAGGCCATCAACGCGTTGAAGCGTCGAGAGTCCGCGCAGGCCCTGTATACCTTTATAGAGAGCCTGCCACGTGATCCTGCACCGATATCACTGGCACGTCTGCGGGCACGTCTAAACCTTAAGTCCCCTGTGTTCTCGCAAAACCAGACGGTAAGGCGCGCTATGGAGCAACTCCGGGAGATTGGCTATCTGGATTACACAGAGATCCAACGGGGGCGCTCAAAACTCTTCTGCATTCACTATCGCCGACCCAAATTACAGCCACCTCATGATGCTAGTGCTGAGAACCCGAAACTACCTGCCGCACCTCGTGATGTCAGTCCGGAGATGGCCGAAAAACTGGCGCTGTTAGAGAAGCTGGGTATCAGTCTTGATGATCTTGAAAAACTCTTCAAAACCCGCTGAATATAAGCTGTAGTGAGTAACATAGCTCTGTTTACTTACTACAGCTTATATTAACGTGCCCGATGAGTGTTTTGCTCACTACAGTTTATATAAGCAGAAATGAGGTTTACCTGCGCAGAGCTGCTTTCATTAGTGTTCCATGACCCCTTCCGGATGGTGTTTCAGCAGCTCCCGTGACCCTGCACCCTGGTCTTAGCAGAAACCCACAAATCCTCTTCTGCTGACTACAGCTTATGTTACTCTCTTCAGCTTATTTTACTGACTATAGTTTATGTCACTCACCACAGCTTATATAAGCTGTGGTGAGTGACATTGTTACTTAATTGGACGACGTGTTCGGAAGATCTGTGCGGCATCATGCCCGTCACCAGTGAAGGGCACGACCAGCGTGGCCGCCACTGGGCATAAACCTCCATAGAACATGGATCCTTGTGGCCAGCAAGGGCCTGAATCACTTTCCTGGGCTGAGATATAGCTGTGCCCTAACGTATGTGGCGTCACCGGAATCGAAAAATGAACCCCGTCAGCTTCGGCCCGCCTGATTTCATGCTTCAGCTAGTTACGCATGGTTTCACCGGTTACTGCCCATAGCGGTTCACGCGGGCGGGGACGTGTGGTCACCATCCAGCTCGACATCTGCCTGACATAGCTTATATCCGTCAGCGGGATCAAACGGACCTTATCTTTCGGCGTGCGCCCGCGCCGGGCACGTACTTTTTCAGAAAGCACTGGTACAAACGGTCGCTTTCCATCTAGATCAAAAGACTTCGGAAAAAGTGTTCTTGTATTCACCAATGGGGAGGCCTGTGTTACACATGGTGGCGAACAGCATTTGATGAAGCTGAGAGGGTGTATAGTAGAGGAGGGCGCCACTTCCTGTACCAGTAGATAGGCCGGCGTGCCGCCGGTGGAAGTGGTCAACCGCCGGAGTACCGCCGCGGCCGCCAAATCATCCCCCGAAGTGAGTGGCAACCCAGAGATGCGTTCTGGTGAATTCTGCAGGGGAATGATGTTGTACATCGGCTATTTTTCACGTCAATGTGTTTGACTGTTTCAATTTTAATCTCATCAGGGTAATGCTTACTGCTTGTGTGCATCGCGCTTAAAGCTATCAAAAGTAGCTATGAGGTGTCTTTTATACCCATGGAGATTTAAACATTATAACTATCATTACCTCAGACCGTTTTATCAATTCAGATTTTACATTATCCAAAATTAAAAAAATGGGCTCCTACAGGAGCCCAGTCAGGCATCAATACCCGGATACTCTGCGCATCTAAACTTCACCACTTAAGGATACAACCCTCACAACATTTTGGAATGGGAAACTTCCATGTGTACTTCAAAGAAATGTAAAATTAGTTTTTCTTTTGGGGATGGTTGGGATTTATCAATGCTGAATATAATATGCATTGATATCTG
>CAMKZP010000032.1 GCA_946477805.1 uncultured Enterobacter sp. | reverse complement strand
GCTGAAAGGACAACATCAACTCCCCAAAAAGAGGATGTTATAACCGGAATTCATTTGTACGGGATTATTCATAGTACTAATAAGTTAATTTCACGTGCGATCCTGAGTGAAGGTGGCCAACAGAGTAGTTATGCCATTAACGATCGGCTGAAATCGTTCAACAACGTTCGGGTAACAGACATCACTAAGAACAAAGTGGTCTTCTCATCAGGGGGGAATACTCAGCAGCTTACACTACTGGATGATCTGATGCCGTCCTCTGTGAGCGAGGATCGGGAGAGGTATCAGGCAACTGCCGCTCTATCAGATTTTATAGATACCCACCCGGTGGTCGAGCAAGGCAGCGTGCGCGGTTTACGTTTGCTACCGCGCAGTAAGTCAACGCTGTTTTCTCGGGCTTCCCTTGAACCGGGGGATATCGTTATTAAGCTAAATAACGTTTATCTCACGCAGCAGGCCGATATTGAAAAAGCCCAGGAGATGCTCAAGCATCTTCAGATGGCGCAGTTCACTCTACTCAGAAACGCATCACCCCATGTAATGAATGTTTCAGTTAACCAATTCCAGGACGGAAAGGAAAACTAAATGGAAGGGACTTTTCGAGGCCAGCGACTACGCGCCATCTCGCTGGCATTGTTGCTTATTATTGCGAGCAAACCCGCATTAGCAGCGGAATACACCGCTAACTTTACTGGCGCTGACATACAAACATTCGTCAATATTGTGGGACAGAATACAGGGAAGACGATTCTGATTGATCCCGACGTGAACGCCACAATTTCAGTCAGAAGCGCAGATACGTTTAATGAAGAAGAATATTATCAATTTTTCCTGAGCGTGCTGGACCTTTATGGTTTTTCACTCATCAGTCTTGATAATGGATTACTGAAAGTTGTGCGCTCCGAAAAGGCTAAAACCCTACCCGGAAGACTTTCTACAGGAGATAAACCCGGCAGGGGTGACGAACTGGTTACCCGTATCGTTTCGCTGGAAAACGTCCCCGCACGCGCCCTGTCTCCTTTGCTGCGCCAGATGCTGGATGGCGGTAGCGTGGGTAACGTCGTGCACTATGAGCCTTCAAACGCATTGATCATTACCGGCAAGGCATCAACCGTAAACCGGCTTCTTGAGGTGATTAAACGCGTCGATGTAATGGGAAATGAAAAAGAGCAAATTATCCCCCTGAAGTATGCTTCAGCCACCGATCTGGCCGAGGTGCTCACTGACCTGTCCCGAGAAAGCGGAAAAGAGGCGAAACCGGCCACTCTTTTGACGCGGATCGTTGCTGACAAAAGAACAAACTCTCTCATCGTCAGCGGTTCGGATCGTGCGCGGGCACGTGTTGTGCAGCTCATTTCACGCCTTGATACGCAGGATCAGGGGCAAGGCAATACCCGCGTCTGGTACCTGAAGTACGCTAAGGCTGACAAGCTCGTCGAGGTCCTGACTGGCGTTTCGCAAAAGTTACAGGATGAAAAAGGCGGTACGCCCAAAGCCACCAGCAGCAGCGGTAACGATATCTCTATTACTGCAGATGAACAGACTAACTCTCTGGTGGTCACCGCCGATCAGGGGGTTTTGCAGCAATTGGGCGAGGTAATTGCAAAACTGGATATTCGACGAGCTCAGGTGCTGGTTGAAGCGATTATCGTGGAAGTTCAGGACGGAAAAGGTCTTAACCTCGGCGTTCAGTGGGCGAACAAAAACATCGGTGGACAACAGTTTACCCAAACTGGCCTGCCAATTTTCAACGCGGCGCAGGGTATCAATGAATATAAAGCCAAGGGTGGAATGACCAGCGACAACCCGGCTTACAAACTCTTTGGGAACTATAACGGTCTCGCCGCTGGCTTTTTCAACGGCGACTGGGGCGTTCTACTGACGGCCCTTAATACCGACAATAAAAACGATATTCTTTCCACCCCGAGCATCGTGACGCTCGACAACAAAGAAGCCTCGTTCAACGTTGGTCAGGACGTTCCCGTGCTTTCAGGCTCTCAAACCACCTCAGGCGATAACATTTACAGCACCGTCGAGCGTAAAACCGTTGGAACGAAGCTGAAGGTAACGCCTCAAATCAACGAAGGCGACTCTGTTTTGATGGAGATTGAACAAGAGGTTTCCAGCGTCGACGCCTCTACGACGTCGTCATCGCTTGGACCAACCTTTAATACCCGCACCGTGCAGAATGCGGTTCTGGTGAAAAGTGGCGAAACCGTAGTGCTTGGCGGTTTGATGGATGACGCCAGTAAACAGGAGGTCTCAAAAGTTCCTCTGCTGGGTGATATCCCTTTGGTCGGGCAGCTCTTCCGCTACACCTCTAATGAAAAAAGCAAACGCAACCTGATGGTTTTTATCCGCCCAACCATTATCAGAGACGACGAAATTTACCGTTCACTCTCACGGGATAAATACAATGGTTACAGGCAGATGCAGAAGGAGAGAAGCGATAAACAGAGCGATAAGCTGATTCAAGTTGATGCCATCGATGCGCTGGACGAAAGAGCGTTCGACATCCCCTCACCCCCGCCTGCCGCTAAAAATCCCTTCAGGGAAGATCGTACAAAATGAGTCTGTACGCCTGGAAAAAAGCGCAGCGTATTAACATTGCTGCACATCAGCAGGAGCTGTTCTATACAGTGGATGCCACGCTTGAGGATCTGCTTGAGGTGGCAGCCGCGGCCCCTGACTGCACTCGCTTTATCCAGCTCCCCCCTCAGCAGTTCACGGAAAAGCTGGAGCAGCTCTACCAGCAAAATAGCGGCACGGCCCAGCTCATTGCGGAAGATATTAATAACTCGGACGATCTCAGCGCCCTCTCCGATGAGATCCCGACAAACGAAGATCTGCTTAACGAACAATCGGATGCGCCCGTTATCAGGCTCATTAACGCCGTACTCAGCGAAGCGCTTAAGGAGCACGCCTCCGATATTCACGTCGAAGTGTTTGAAAAAACAATGAGTATCCGCTTCAGGGTGGACGGTATTTTGCGGCCGGTCGTCCAGCCGAATAAAAAGCTTGCCGCGCTGTTTATCTCACGCATCAAGATTATGGCCAAGCTGGATATTGCCGAAAAGCGGCTGCCGCAGGACGGGCGTATCACCTTAAAAATAGGCAATCGAAACGTCGATGTGCGCGTCTCGACGCTGCCTTCCCAGCACGGGGAACGGGTTGTGTTACGTTTGCTGGATAAAACCAGCCTGCGGCTGTCGCTTGACGAGCTGGATATGTCAACGGAAGACATGCGCGATTTAAAACGTCTGATCGCCCTGCCTCACGGCATTATTCTGGTCACGGGTCCTACGGGTTCTGGGAAAAGTACTACCCTGTACGCCCTTCTTTCCGCGCTAAATAGCCCGGAGCGTAACGTGCTCACCGTAGAAGATCCCATTGAGTATGAGTTAGAAGGCATCGGCCAGACGCAGGTTAATACTCGCGTGGATATGTCGTTTGCCCGCGGGCTGCGCGCAATATTACGCCAGGATCCTGACGTGGTGATGGTGGGCGAAATCCGCGATGTCGAAACGGCGCAGATTGCCGTACAGGCTTCCCTGACAGGACACCTGGTCCTTTCCACGCTTCATACCAATAGCGCCAGCGGCGCAGTGACCCGTCTGCGCGATATGGGGACAGAATCTTTCCTGCTCTCATCATCCCTGGTTGGCGTAATTGCCCAGCGCCTGATAAGACGTCTCTGCCAGCAGTGCAAATACCCTCATCCGGTCACCTCTCAACAGCGTCAGCTATTGCTGGCGCAGGGTGTTGAAGCACCTCAACTCTGGCAGGCCAGCGGCTGTAGCACCTGCCGGCAAAGCGGCTACCAGGGGCGCCTGGCAATTCATGAGCTGTTAGTTATGACGCCAGACATACGCGAAGCCGTGCATGCAGAAATAAACGAGCAGCAATTGGTCCAGCTCCAGCGCCAGAACCACCGTAGCCTGCTGGCAAATGGCCTGCGTACGGCAGCGCAAGGGTTAACCTCGCTGGAAGAGGTACTGCGTGTGACGTCAGAAGGGCAAGCGTCGACGGAGGAAAGTGAATGAAATTTCGCTGGGTAGCCACCGATGAGAAGGGCAAGCGTCATACTGGCCTAAGCGATGCCGAAACCGAGCGGGATATGGTCGCGCAGCTCAGGAGCCGGTCGCTTCTGCCGGAGACCATTAAGCAGCAGCGGAGCGGCATAACGCTACGGCGCTTTCCGGTACGAGTGAGCCACGCCGAGCTGACGCTCTTCACCCGTCAGCTCGCGACCCTGATGGCGGCGGCACTGCCGCTGGATGAAGCGCTTGCAGCAATTCAGCAACAGAAAGAGAGCAAAAATATTGTCGGCATTATCGGTACGCTTCGCCAGGCTGTACTTGAAGGGCAGTCCCTTTCCTCTGCGATGCAACAGCATCCTCGCCTGTTTGATACCGTCTACTGCACGCTAATAAAAGCGGGTGAAACCGTCGGGCAGCCTGGGGCCGTCCTTGAAAGGCTGGCTGATTTTAATGAAGCCCGTCAGCGAATGCGCAGCAAGCTTATGCAGGCATTGATTTATCCATCTTTGCTCACCACGGTAGCAATTCTGGTCGTGGTGATATTGCTCACGGCCGTCGTGCCAAAAGTGGCCGCACAGTTTGTTCATCTCAAACATGCGCTGCCGCTGACCACGCGAACACTACTGGCCATCAGCCACTTTTTGTCTTCATACGGCCCGTGGATCTTACTGATTGCCGCTGCTGTCGGGGGGGCGTTCTCGTACTGGCTGAAGCAGGAAGGAAACCGGCATCGCTTTCACCGACAGTTAATCCGCATGCGATTTACCGCCCTGTTGATCTGCGCGATAGACAGCGCCCGCTACCTACGCGCGCTCAGCATTTTAAACGTCAGCGGCGTTCCGCTGCTGCAGGGAATGACGCTGTCGGCAGAAGGCGTGGCCAATCAGGAGATACGTCAGCGGCTCAGCGACGCTGCGGAAAGCGTCCGTCAGGGAAACGGTATCAGCCAGTCGCTTGAAAAGACCCAGATATTCCCTCCCATGATGCTTTACATGGTTGCATCGGGAGAAAAAAGCGGTCAGCTCGGAGAGCTCATGCAGCGAGCAACGGATAACCAGGAAATACAGTTACAAAACCGTATCGCAATGACGCTGGCGATTTTTGAACCCGCGCTGATTGTCGTCATGGCCGCTATCGTCCTGTTTATTGTCGTGGCGGTCATGCAACCGATTTTACAACTTAACTCATTGATGAACTAAGGAAACGTTATGGACAGACGAACAGTAGACACGCAGCGCGGTTTTACGCTGATGGAACTCATGGTGGTGATCGTGATTCTGGGCGTACTGGCGAGCCTTGTCGTACCGAACCTGATGGGTAACAAAGATCGCGCCGATCGTCAAAAGGCCGTCAGCGACATTGTGGCCCTTGAGAACGCGCTTGATATGTACAAGCTGGATAACCATCGCTACCCGACAACGGAGCAGGGCATGGAAGCGCTTGTTGAAGCCCCAACGCTTGCACCTCTGGCAGAAAATTACAACGCCGATGGCTATATACGGCGCCTGCCCGCAGACCCCTGGGGCAATGAGTACATCCTGATCAGCCCTGGCGAGCATGGCGCAATTGATATCAGCTCTGCCGGTCCCGATGGCGAAGCGGGTACGTCAGACGACGTAACCAGCTGGGAAAATGACAAAAAAGCACGCTAATCATGGTTCATGAGAAAGGATTCACATTGCTGGAAGTGATGCTGGTGATGGTCATTCTCGCCACGGCAGCGCTGGGCGTGACGGCGATGCAAAGCGATCGCTTAAGTTCCGCTGGAAAGCTACGTCAACACGTCGATACGTTCCGCCAGACGGTTGAATATGCGACCGACCTTACGCTGCTTGAAAAACGCGCCGCCGCCCTGCTGCTTTCTGAAGAGGGCTGGTTACTTCACCTTCCTGAGAAAAACGCGCGCGGCGGCTGGCGGTGGAAAGCCGTGCCGGAGCACGACAGCCTGGCGCTGCATGGCGAATGGGAAGGCCCCGTTCGCCCCGAGCTTACGCCGTCAACGAAAGATGCTACGCCGCAGATTGTCATTCTGCCGGATGGCCAGATAACGCCGTTTTCCCTGCTATTCAGGGATGTAAACGGCGAAAAAATTCTCAGAGTTCAGTGCTTCGGCTCGCTGCCGCTGGATATAACCCAGCTCAAGGAGGCGGAGTGAAACAGCAGGGCATGCTTCTGCTTGAGGTATTACTGGCATTGGTGGTTTTTGCCACAGCGGTAACGGGATTGGTCAGCAGCATGCAGTGGCAGCTTACGGCTCTGGACACGCTGAAACAGGAGATGCTTGCGCTTTGGGTTGCGGATAATCAGTTGATTACAGCCTATGGCAAGGAGAGTGAAATGAAGTCTGGGCAGGAGTCACAGTTGAATCTGGACTTCTCCTGGCAGCTCACCAGCGCGCCGCCATCCCCGTCGTCCTTGTCGACTCACCAAATCCGCGTGCTGGCCCCGGGCGGCAGATCGGTGACCCTTAACGCATGGGGTCCCGCCACTGAGGATAAAGAGGACAAAGATGACTAGCAGGCAGCGCGGCTTTACGCTTCTGGAAGTCATGCTGGCCGTCGCCATATTCTCGACGCTCAGCTTTCTGGCCACAATGGTGTTTTCCCAGGCATCAGAGCAACATCAGCGCGCCCAAAAGATAGCGGAGAACTTTCACGCGTTACAGTACACCCTGTTGCTGCTTGAAAATGACCTGATGCAATATGTCCCCCGAATAAATCGTCAGACTCAGCAGACGTTTACGAGCGGTTCCGACGACGTCATCTTCACAACGCAGCTGCGGGACGCCACCCAGCCTTTTAACGCGGCGTACGTGCTCGCCACCGTGCACTGGTATGTGCAGGATGAAACCTTATACCGTGCGGTAAAATACGCCCCGGATAATAAAGAGGACCATGCTCCCCGTGCGCTGCTGTCCGGTATTAACCATTTCTCTGCCGCGATGTCGCAGGCGGAAGGTTACAGCCTGACTAAAACCGTTGCCATTACGCTGGAGCAAAAGAACAAAGAAACCCTTCACCGCCTGTTTATTCTTCCTGGCTGGATCCCTGAGAAACAGCAAACGGATCAGAGCACCGAGGCAAGAAAATGAAGGCACAAAGAGGGGCCGCCCTGCTGATTGTGCTGATGATTCTGGCCCTGATGGCCGCTCTCGCGGCAGAAATGACGGTGAGCTTTCAAACCCAGCTTCAGCGCAGCAGGCGAACCAACGACGTTATACAGGCAAAATATGCCCTGCTCTATGGCGAAAGAGAAGCCACTGCCGGAGTGTTAAAACACGATGAAAAGCGTTTATCGGGCGAGGCTAAACCTGATGAAAACACAACAGTCACCTGGCGCACCGACGATCTGCAGAACTGCTTCAATCTGAACGCGCTCGAAAAAACCCCTATCGACCCGATGGCAACGTTGCCCTATGAAATCAGCGTTTTTGAAGCGCTGCTGAATAAGCTCGGTATCGAAAAAGGCCGTGCTGAGGAGATAACCCAGTCGGTGGCGGATGACATAGACAGCGACTCCTCACCACGCACGAAAGGCGCGGAAGACGGCTATTACCATCAAAACAATGTATCGCTTCTTACCGCGAATCAGATGCTTTTTTTACCCGCCGAAATACGCTTCCTGAGAGGAATGACAGAGGCGATTTACCAAAAACTGTCGCCATATGTCTGCACCGCCTTCAGTAGCGACGTAATCATTAATATCAATACGCTAACGGAGGATCAGGCCCCGCTGCTGGCGGCCCTTTTTCTCAACGAGATCAGCACGTCTGATGCAAAAGCCTTGATCGGAAAACGTCCCAGGAAGGGATGGAAAACGGTCGATGCTTTTCTCTATCAGGCGCAGCGTGATTACAGCGCGGCTAAAGCGCGAGTGGACTCGCTTAAAAAATATCTGACCATTACCAGCCACTATTTCGTGGCAACCACTACCGTACGTGAAGGTGAGCTGACTTCAGGTATGCGGACCTTTTTTTATTACGATGACAAGAAGAAAACCATTGGGATCTATTTACGCCAGCTTACGGATGGCGAACATGCAGAATAAAAGGGTAGCCAGCGAAGCAACGCTGCTCATTCGCACGGGAAGCCAGCCGCAGGCATCGGTGGAATGGGTCATTCATGACGGTAGCCAACACGGCGAGGTCCAACGGCTGCCGCGGGAGCAACTTTCCGAGCTGGCCGCTCATCCTGCCGCCAGGCGAACGCACGTGCTCATTCCTGTAGAAAAAACGCTATGCAGAACGCTTCAGATCCCGGACGAAAATTACGAACTGACCGATCGCAAGCTGCACTGGCTAGCTGATGAAACGCTGGATGAAAACGCCCCCTCCCTGCACTGGACGTTACTTTTCCGAGCAGGGACAACCCTCGCGGTCGCGGGTATCGATAAGGCGTGGCTGGAGGCTGAGCTGAACACGCTGTCCTCTTGCGGCCTGACCGTGACAAAAGCGACGCTGGATGCGCTCTGTTTGCCAGCCGCGGAAGACGGCTGGACGGTTCTAAAAGACGGCGATGCATGGTTACTCAGAACGCAAAATGGCAACGTCTCTCGCCTGACAGAAACATGGCTTATTCACCTGCTTACGCGTTTTCCTCCTCAGCAGCTAACCAGCTATGGTCTCCTCCCGATCCCGCATCCGAATGCGACAGAGAAGCCAGAATGCCACATTATGTCCCTTTATCGTGACGCAGATGCGGCGACTCTTTTGCATGACAGCCTCCGGCCACCGGTCGCGGTTTCTGCCTGGTCAGCGCGACTTAAGCTCGTCGCAGCCTGCGGTGTTGCCCTGGCGGCGAGCGTGGCGTTGCTCGTTCAGGCCGCCTGCTATTGGCGGCTCGACGCGACACAAGCGCAGCTCAAGAACAACCTGACGCAACAATGGCAGCGCTATATCCCAGAGAACCGGCACAGCAATAATCTGCGAACCTACCTGCCTAAACAGCTGCAACAGCGATCGCCGGCACCGTTAACGGTGATGCTGCGTCTACAGGCAAGCCTGGCGCGCTTTCCCGGCATAGCCCTCGAGGGAATGCGCTACGACTCGCAACAAAAATCCTTGCAACTTTTTCTCTTCGCCAGCGATGAGGGCCAGGTACAGCAGTTTATAAAAGAGAACACCCTGGGGTTTGCATTAACGGTCGACAGGCATGAGCAGGGAATGTGGATAATAAAAAATGATTAAACGTGTGCTGACTATATTCAGGCAAAAGCCTCCCCATGAACAACGGTTCATCCTCGTCTCAGGCACAGTTAGCCTGATGATGGTTTTCTGGTTTGGCCTTTATCATCCGCTGGATCTGAAGATTGAAGCTCTGCAGTCTCATTGTCAAAAGTTACGCAGCGACGAGGATTGGCTGAGTAAACAGGTTGCCGCCGCGGGTCTACTGCCAGAAAAAAATGTCGCAGGAAAACCCGGCACTCTTATCAGGAGCAGCCTGAAAAAAGCCGGATTAGAGGCCACGGTACGACAGGTCAACGCGGGTGAAATTGAGGTCAATGCTGGCGACATCAAAATGGAAAAGTTTGTGCACTGGCTGGGCGATATGCAGATTAATCACGGGCTGCGTATTGCAGCGCTGGAATTTCACGCCAGTAAAACGTCCGCTGAGAATATCACGCTCACACGACTGGTCATTGAGGTGAAAAAAAATGGATAGCGCGCTGACCGTACTGTTCTTCGTTGTCGGTCTGGTGGCGGGCAGCACCATGGGAATGGTGACCTGGCGGCTCCCGTTGATGGTGCTCGACCAACACACAGCTGATGAAGCGTCTTCTGATTTCAATCTCTGGCTGCCGGCGTCCCACTGCTGTCAGTGCCGCACGCCGCTGGCATGGTACGACAATATCCCATTATTTAGCTGGTTATGCCTAAAGGGGAAGTGCCGTCATTGCGAACATCCCGTGTCATGGCGCTACCTTTTGCTGGAAATCAGCTGTGCGCTGATGGCCATGCTTTGCTATTCCCTTCATCCTGAATCACTCCCCCTGGCGCTGGCGCTTTTTCTTTATTTCTGGTTTGCCCTGGCGCTGAGCGTCATTGATTCACAGCACTTTTTATTGCCTGATAAGCTCACCCTCCCCCTTCTCTGGACCGGGCTGCTTTTCAACGTCCTCTCTGGAACTATTCCTTGCGAAGACGCCATACTGGGCGCCATCGCCGGGTATCTCATTTTGTGGCTTATTTACTGGCTGGTTTGGCTGGTTTGGCACAAAGAAGGAATAGGCTTCGGCGATTTTAAACTGCTGGCGGCCGCGGGCGCATGGACCGGATGGCACAGTGTGCCGGTCATTCTCTACGCTGCCTCAGTGCTGGGGGTGTTTTACGGACTGCTGCTGTGGCTAAAAAACAGACGTTTTACCGGCGCCATCCCTTTCGGTCCGGCGCTGGCATTATGTAGCTGGGGTTACTTCTGCTGGCTAACGCTGTGATAGCTACCCTTCGTCACGAATTTGCGCCTGCAGATAGTTCTGGATGCCGAGCTTATCGATAAGATCCAGCTCGGTTTCCAGCCAGTCGATATGCCCTTCCTCATCCGCAAGGATCTCAATCATCATGTCCCGGCTGACGTAATCGTGAACGCTGTCAGCATAAGCGATGGCTTCACGCAGATCTTTCGCTCCTTCCAGTTCGAGCGTCAGATCGGAACGCAGCATCTCCTCGACATCTTCGCCGATGCCAAGTTTGCCCAGATCCTGAAGATTAGGTAGACCTTCCAGAAAGAGAATACGCTCAATATACTTATCAGCGTGCTTCATCTCATCGATAGATTCATGATATTCAACGTCATTGAGACGTTTAAGGCCCCAGTTTTTGAACATTCTCGCGTGGAGAAAATACTGGTTTATTGCGACAAGCTCATTTCCCAATAATTTATTGAGATAACTTATGATTTTAACATCACCTTTCATTATATAGTCCCTCCGCTTCCACTTATTGAAGCGTAGAACGGGCAACAGGGATGTCAAAAAAAAGAGTGTGACTCAGGCGATTTCTTTAAATTCCGGCATTTGCGTTAACTCGTCCTGCATAACCTCACGAGCGGCGCGAATGCATTTACCACATTGATTTCCAACGGGAATAAACTTGCGAAGCTGCTGAAAAGATTGTGGATGAAACTGGCGCACTGCCTGACGGATCTTTTTGTCGCTGATACCGTTGCATAAACAAATATACATACGTACTCCTAAATCTGGAACATTATCATGATAAATGATTATTGTTCTCAATTCAATGCAAGAATAAAGGTTGAAAACATATATAAAAAACCTGGGTCCGCTTTTGGCAGACCCAGGTTTGAATAAAACATTTAACGCTATGTTTTATTTGAGCATATCTTGTGTAACAACCACTTTCGCAATTGTCGCAGGATTAGGAGCAACACGTTCCACTACCACTGTTTCACCCACTGAAATGGCATTATCACCGGATTTTACGGTAGTGATAGTACCTTTGGTGGATCTTGTTGAGTAGTTGCAGTTTCCATTTTCACAGCTGAATACGTAGTTTCCGTTTTTCTCATCGCCCATTACTTTTACGATATAGGCGCTGTTAGTTCCCTTAGCCACTTTGTCCGCAGCGAAATCAACATATACAACTGGCTGATTATTCTCTTTCTTCACAGTCAGAGACGTGACATCAGGACTACTCACTAGCGGGTTGTTGCCGTTCAACATATCATCAGTAACATTAAGCGAGGCTAGCACCTCCCCGGTATCAGCTCGCATAGCGGTTACGACAGATCCAGCATGAAGCTTTTTATTCACTTCGCCTGTGCGCAGAGACGATTGCTCACCAAAGTTATAGCGATAGCTGTAGTAGTTTTGGCCGCCATCCGTTGAGAAAAGATATTGCCCATCAACTTCAACGCGATACTTATTTGAACCGCTAAGCTTGCTTCTGTCGAAGTTGACGTTCACACGTTGGCTACCATCAAAAACGTCAACAAAAACTGCTTTGACGTCGCCTGGCAAATCACCTGACGATTTACTTTGAGTAAACGGCGAAAACACTGCACTAAACGCATACTGCGGTGCCTGCTCTGCGGTCAAACCGCTGTGCTCAGGAGAAACCTGCTTAGCCACGCCCGGCTGATCGCGCATCATAGACCAGATACCGATCATACCCAGACCACGGTCTGTTGCATCCTGCATCACCAGTTTCGCATCCGACATATAGAACACTTCGCCCTGAACGTCGTTGTAGCCAATCATCGGGGTAGTACCCATCATGGCGTTGATTTCAGCATCGCTCTTATCGGTGAAGATCTGCTTCAGCTGGCTGGATAAGTTTTCGATGGCGGAGGTCGCACATTTGCCGTGGATATTCTGGCCCTCTGTACCGTCTGACTGACAAATGCTGTTGCCATAGTCCATTGCCATCACGTTAACGCCCGCCAGCTCAACACCTTTCGCTTTTGCATCCTCGAGGACATATAAGCCTTCAGCAGTTAAACCCGTTGGCAGAATCGGCAGCGTAAACCAGATGCCGACGCTACGGCCTTCTGATTTCCATGTGTCCTGAACCGCTTTCACCGCTTCGTTACGACGATTAATGGAGGGGCGATCCGCAACCCAGGTCCCTTCGATATCGAAGTCCAGAACATTAAGGTTGAGGTTATCCACGATGTCATAATAGTGCTGTTTCAGGTCGTTCACATTCTTACAGGACGCTGCCAGCGGAGAGTTGTTCGCGCCACCGATGGAAACCATGATATCGCCGCCTGCTTCACGCAGCGCCTTGATCTTGCTGTACTGCGCGTAGTTGTTGATATCATAGGCAGTACCCCAGGTCGGAAGGCAGGTGTCCGCATCCTTGCTCACCACAAAGGCCATGGTGAAGTGGGTAACGCCCTGGTTTTGTGCAAGGCTTGCCAGGTCCGGTTGCGTGTTCAGGGTAAAATCTACGTATGGCGCATAAACGTGCGCAGGCCACGCGGATTTTGGCGTGCCAACTTTCTCTTTTGTGCCGGTCCAGTCGATGAAGATACGCCATGGGTTGGTATCAGAAGGAGACACCTTCTGTACTTTAGCCTGCGAGACGTAGTTACCACCGTTATAACGGATCAGAGTACCGTTTTCGTACAGCGTAGAGGAACTGTATTCTGGCGCTTTGTTCAACTGATCCTGAGTATAAGAAACAACGGCACCCAGCGGTTTCCATGGCCGGCCATTATTACCCGTCGGGTTTTGGTTTCCAGCAATGGAAGGATCGTCACCTACGGTATAAAAAAGAGCTTCATATTCCTGACCGTTTTTCTGAACCTTATCACCTTTATTATAGGTGGTAGTAGATGACCACTGCGAGACAGTCGCATAAGCTTCCCATGGGTTTTCCTGACCAGGAGTAAAGCCATATGCACTCTGGTCGACAAAAGATTTATAGGTAGCCTTATTATAGGTTACAATGTCGCCTTTCTTATAAGCAGCACTATTATTGTAATCAGGGTAGGTTACCGTACCACCGCTTGTATCACAGGTGGTTGGATTACCATATTGGTTTATTTCTGCGGCGGTAGCAGTACGTTCAAAACGCCATGGGTTATTAGCCTCGTCGGCAGCAGCATTACCCGGGCAGTCTGTTGCACCTACCCACCAGGCATTAGTATAAATACCGCCATTAAAAATAACTTCATAGGTACTGCCGCCTTCCTGACCGCTCCATGCTTCCAGCGCAAATGCTGGTAATGCGGCACACGTCAGCCCCATACAAAATAAAGCTTTTGTTGCGAGATTCAATTTCATTTTCAACATTCCTGTAGCGAGTATCCGTTAAGTTATTAAACGCATATGTAATATTGGATAAGGTAATATCTACAGGGATCTGGTTCAAATGAAATGAATTACAGAAGGATACTTTAAGAAATAAGCAAACTCTTCCTACCAGTTCGAATATATTATTTCTGTCTCTTATACACAT
>CAMKZP010000031.1 GCA_946477805.1 uncultured Enterobacter sp. | reverse complement strand
ACGAGATTTCTGCCTGTCTCGTGGGCTCGGAGATGTGTATAAGAGACAGCATGGAGGTGAAGGGTAAGCGCAAGCTCGGCCTGCAGCCGGTGCCGATGCACGATATCGCGCTACATCTGCACAAGGCGGAAGAGCGTGGGGAAGACCTGCCGATTGCCATTACTCTGGGCAACGACCCGATCATCACGCTGATGGGCGCAACGCCGCTGAAATACGATCAGTCGGAGTACGAAATGGCGGGTGCGCTGCGCGAAAGCCCGTATCCAATTGCGACCGCGCCGCTGACCGGTTTCGATGTGCCGTGGGGCTCAGAGGTAATCCTCGAAGGGGTCATTGAAGGCCGCAAGCGTGAAATTGAAGGGCCGTTCGGGGAATTTACCGGACACTATTCCGGCGGCCGAAATATGACGGTCGTGCGGATCGATAAGGTTTCTTACCGCACGAAACCGATTTTTGAATCACTTTACCTGGGCATGCCGTGGACCGAGATCGACTACCTGATGGGCCCGGCAACCTGCGTGCCGCTTTACCAGCAGCTAAAAGCGGAGTTCCCGGAAGTGCAGGCGGTGAACGCCATGTACACCCACGGCCTGCTGGCGATCATCTCCACCAAAAAACGCTACGGCGGCTTTGCCCGTGCCGTTGGGCTGCGTGCCATGACCACGCCGCACGGTCTGGGCTACGTGAAGATGGTGATTATGGTTGATGAAGACGTCGATCCGTTCAACCTGCCACAGGTGATGTGGGCGCTGTCATCGAAGGTAAACCCGGCGGGGGACCTGGTGCAGCTACCCAATATGTCGGTACTGGAACTTGATCCGGGCTCCAGCCCGGCAGGCATCACCGACAAGCTGATTATTGATGCTACTACCCCTGTCGCGCCGGACAACCGCGGGCACTACAGCCAGCCGGTACAGGATCTGCCTGAAACTAAAGCCTGGGCTGAAAAGTTGACCGCGATGCTGGCCGCACGCCAATAAGGAGGAAATGATGATTTGTCCACGTTGTGCCGATGAGCATATTGAAGTGATGGCGACGTCGCCGGTGAAAGGTGTCTGGACTGTCTACCAGTGCCAGCACTGTTTATATACCTGGCGCGATACCGAGCCGCTGCGCCGCACCAGCCGCGAGCATTATCCGCAAGCGTTCCGCATGACGCAGAAGGATATTGACGAGGCGCCTCAGGTGCCGACGATCCCGCCGCTGCTGTAAAAAATAGCCCGGTGGCGCAGCGCCACCGGGCCCCAGAGGCCTAAACCAGGCTCTTCAACCGATAAATCCACTCCAGCGCCTGACGCGGCGTCAGCGAATCCGGGTCGAGGTTCTCCAGCGCTTCGACGGCAGGCGACGTCTCTTCCGCGGGCACCAGCAATGACATCTGCGTACCATCAATCTGCGTGGCCGCCGCGTTTGGCGACAGGCTTTCCAGCTCGCGCAGTTTCTGGCGCGCGCGTTTGATCACCTCTTTCGGTACACCCGCCAGCGCCGCAACGGCCAGACCATAGCTTTTGCTCGCTGCCCCATCCTGCACCGTGTGCATAAAGGCGATGGTGTCGCCGTGTTCCAGGGCGTCAAGATGGACGTTGGCTACGCCTTCCATTTTCTCCGGCAGCTGCGTCAGTTCGAAATAGTGGGTGGCAAACAGGGTCATGGCCTTGATTTTATTGGCCAGGCTTTCTGCACAGGCCCACGCCAGCGACAGACCGTCATAGGTTGACGTGCCGCGCCCGACTTCATCCATCAGCACCAGGCTGTGTTCCGTGGCGTTGTGCAGGATGTTGGCCGTTTCAGTCATCTCAACCATGAAGGTTGAGCGTCCGCTTGCCAGATCGTCCGCCGCACCCACGCGGGTAAAGATACGGTCGATTGGGCCAATCTCCACGCTTTGTGCGGGAACGTAACTGCCAATATAGGCGAGCAGGGCAATTAGCGCCGTCTGGCGCATATAGGTACTTTTACCGCCCATATTCGGACCGGTAATGATCAGCATTCTTCGCTGAGGCGCCAGGCTCAGCGGGTTAGCGATGAACGGCTCGTTCAGCACCCGCTCCACCACCGGATGGCGGCCTTCGGTAATGCGAATGCCCGGCTTATCAGTAAAGGTCGGGCAGGTGTAGTTCAGCGTTTCAGCACGTTCCGCCAGGTTCACCAGCACGTCCAGCTCTGCCAGCGCGCCTGCGCTTAACTGCAGGTCTGCCAGGTGCGGCATCAGCATGTCAAACAGCTCGTCATACAGCTGTTTTTCCAGCGCCAGCGCTTTGCCTTTCGAAGTGAGAACCTTGTCCTCATACTCCTTCAGCTCTGGAATGATATAGCGTTCGGCGTTTTTCAGCGTCTGACGACGGACGTAGTGGATGGGCGCCATATGGCTCTGCCCACGGCTGATCTGGATGTAGTAGCCGTGTACCGCGTTATACCCGACCTTAAGGGTGTCGAGGCCCAGACGTTCGCGCTCGCGGATTTCCAGCTTATCCAGGTAGTCCGTTGCGCCGTCGGCCAGCGCGCGCCATTCGTCCAGCTCTTCGCTGTAGCCGGGAGCGATCACGCCGCCATCGCGCACTAATACCGGCGGTGCATCGATAATGGCGCGCTCAAGCAGCTCACGCAGCTCGGTGAACTCGCCCATCGTTTCGCGGAGTTTCTGTACCGGCGCGCTGTCGACGTCGCGCAGCTGAGCGCGCAGCTCCGGCAGCTGCTGAAACGCATGCCGCATCCGCGCGAGATCGCGCGGGCGGGCCGTGCGCAGCGCCAGGCGGGCAAGAATACGCTCCAGATCGCCGACCTGGCGCAGCACCGGCTGCAGTTCGCTATAGCTCTCCTGCAAAGCGGCAATGGTTTGCTGGCGGCCAATAAGGGTGTCGGTATCGCGAACCGGCATATGCAGCCAGCGTTTCAGCATGCGGCTGCCCATCGGGGTAACCGTGCTGTCGAGAACCGAGGCAAGGGTGTTTTCTACGCCACCGGCCAGGTTCTGGGTGATCTCAAGATTACGTCGCGTGGCCGCATCCATGATGATGCTGTCCTGCTGGCGCTCCATGGTGATAGAGCGGATGTGCGGCAGAGAGGTACGCTGGGTATCTTTCACATACTGCAGCAGGCAGCCCGCTGCGCAAAGACCGCGCGGGGCGTTTTCCACGCCAAAGCCAATCAGGTCACGGGTGCCAAACTGTAGATTCAGCTGCTGGCGCGCGGTATCAATTTCGAATTCCCACAGGGGGCGGCGGCGTAGCCCACGGCGTCCTTCAATAAGCGCCATTTCCGCGAAATCTTCGGCGTAGAGCAGCTCTGCCGGGTTGGTACGCTGTAATTCTGCGGCCATGGTTTCACGGTCAGCCGGTTCGCTCAGGCGAAAACGCCCGGAGCTGATGTCAAGCGTAGCGTAGCCAAACCCTTTGCCATCCTGCCACAGCGCGGCCAGCAGGTTGTCCTGACGCTCGTGGAGCAAAGCTTCATCGCTGATGGTGCCAGGCGTGACGATGCGCACGACTTTGCGCTCAACCGGGCCTTTAGAGGTGGCCGGATCGCCTATCTGCTCGCAGATCGCGACGGATTCGCCCTGATTAACCAGTTTCGCCAGGTAGTTTTCTACCGCATGATGCGGTATGCCCGCCATAGGGATGGGCTCGCCCGCCGATGCGCCACGCTTGGTCAGCGAGATATCGAGCAGCTGCGACGCGCGTTTCGCGTCGTCATAGAACAGCTCGTAAAAGTCGCCCATACGGTAAAACAGCAGAATGTCCGGATGCTGCGCTTTCAGCTTCAGGTACTGCTGCATCATGGGGGTATGTGCGTCGAAATTTTCGGTTGTACTCATGGAGTTATGATATCCATTTCTTTGATAATATTACGCTTTGAGCGGCTCGATGGCCGTTAATTTCCCCTATTGTCGCATGAAAAAAAGGCGCGGCGCATAAAAATGTCGCGACTTTACGAGGCGCCTTCCGGGAGAAGCTCAATGACGATTTTTCCATGCTCAACGCCCACCCGGACCTGTGAATTTGTGGTGAATCCTGCTTCCTCAAGCCAGTCGCCTTTTAGGCTCAGCGCGGCATGAACGCTGTAACGCGTCGGGATTTTGGTTTTTCGGTCTTCGTGACGTTTTCTGTAGTAGCCGACTTTTAAGTGACGGCAGGGCTTAGCGATAGCGATTTCTTGCATACGATCTCCGGGCATTCTGGCAACGTGTGGTCCTGATGCCTGTATAAAATACCCGTAAAATTCATCCCGGGAAGGTCGAAAATCTGAAGGCGTCTCCAGAAAATAGAATGCAACGACTGAAACCTGATGAATAAAGGGGTAATATAAATACAACTTATAGTCTGGTGACCACCATGTCCGGTAAACGCATCTCAAGAGAGAAAAAGACGATCGCAAGGATGATCTCCCTGTATGAACAGCGGTGCCCGCAGGCCCTGAAGGACGCAGGGCACTATGAGGCGCTGAACGCCTATGCGGATAAGCGCCTGGATAAATGTGTCTTTGGTGAAGATAAACCCGCCTGCAAACAGTGCCCTGTGCATTGTTATCAGCCGGCTAAGCGCGAGGAGATGAAGCAGATCATGCGCTGGGCGGGCCCGCACATGTTATGGCGCCACCCGATCCTGACTGTCCGCCATCTTATCGACGATCGCCGCCCGGTTCCGGAACTGCCGGAAAAATACCGCCCGAAAAAGTAGTAGCGGCGTTATTGACGCAGCGGGCGGCAAATTATCTTCAGGGCGATCGCGCTGCATAACGGGAATAATGCCAGCAGCAGCCACGGGTATATCGCCTGCGCCGAGGGAACCAGCGCCCGATCCAGCAGGCTGCCGAACAGCAAATTACCCGCCAGCACCGCGATGCCTCCGGCGGTGGCGAGCGCGCCATAGTGGGCGCCCAGCGTCGACTCCTCGGCGAAATGCGGGATTAAATCTTTCGCCGACGGCACCAGCAGCATTTGCCCCAGCGTTAGCAGCGTGACGAGGCTCGCCGACGGCAGCAGCCGCAGCCAGCCTTCCGGCGGCTCGGTTGCCGCAAATACCGCCACGCTTGCAAATGCCGCCGAGAGAAGCAGGAAGCCTGCGGGCAGGATCCTGACCGCACCGACTCGTCGTGCGAAACGCGCAAGCGGAAGCTGAAACGTGACGATCAGCACCGAGGCCAGCATAAAAAGCGGCCCCAAATCTTTCTCGTTCCCTCCCGAACGCTGGATCTCAACCGGCAGCGCCAGGTAAAGCTGGTTATAGCTTAATAGCCAGGAGCTGTAGGCTATGATGAAGGCAACGAAGCGCGGTTGGCGAAACGTCGTCCACCAGGGCAAAATGCTGAGCGCCCGCTTGCCGTGACGTGCGGCGGGCAGGCAGAAAAACAGCACCACCAGCGCAACGACGAATACCCCTGCACCCGCCAGCGCGACCTGGCGAAAGCCCAGCCCCGCCAGCAGCGCGCCGGCTACCGGGCCCAGCACTGCACCAAGCTCGCCGCATACGGCAAATAGGGCAAACCACTCCGCGCGGCTGCGCTTTCCCTTTGCTTCGCTCTGCGTGCCCGCTTTTGCCAGCAGTGCTTCGATGGACGGGGAGAAGAGCGCGCCGCCGATGCCAGTAAGGCACGCGCCTAAAATGATTGGCCACAGCGACTGGCCGAAGGCCAGCAGCAGATACCCCGCCACACGAATGATGCAGCCGCTCAGGATTACAATTTTCGCACCGTATCTGTCCGAGAGCGCGCCGCCGAGGATAAACATGCCCTGCTGCGAAAACGTGCGCAGCCCGAGCACCAGCCCGATGACTCCCCCGGAAAGCAGCATGTCGTCGCGTAAAAATATCGCCAGGAAGGGAACAACGGCGTAAAAGCCAATGTTAAAAACAAACTGGCTGCCCAGCAGGACGGGCGGCCAGAGCGTGGTGGCAGGGCGCAGGGGCAGCATGTTTACTTGCCCCTAAACGATGAAATGAATGTGCTTTTTACCATGATACGGGGAGATCTCAATTTTGGTTTTCACTCTGAAAACGTCCCAGAGCAGCTCCTCGGATAAAATCGCCTGCGGCGTGCCCGTTGCCACAATTTGCCCTTTCTGCATCACAATCAGCGAATCACAGAACATCGAAGCGTGGTTGAGATCGTGAATGGCGACAATGCTGGTAACGGGTAGCTCGCTGATCAAATGCATCAGCTGCATTTGATGATGAATGTCCAGATGGTTGGTCGGCTCATCGAGCAGGATTTCGGTGGGTGTCTGCGCCAGCGCGCGGGCGATGTGCACCCGCTGACGCTCGCCGCCGGACAGGCTCAGCCAGCCCTGCTCGCTGCGGTCCAGCATATCCACACGCTCAAGCGCGGCGGTGACGGTATCGTCATCCTGCGCGCTCCAGTTCGAGAAAGGGGAGTGGTGCGGAATACGCCCGAGCTTGACCACGTCGCGCACGCGCATATTGGCGTCGGTCATCCCGTGCTGCTCCACGAACGCCACGCGGCGGGCAAGCTGCTTTTTGGCTACGCGGGAAATGTCCTGGCCGTCCAGCGTTACGCGGCCAGCATCGGCGCGGCGCAGCCCCGCCAGGATCCGCAAAAGTGAGGACTTACCGCAGCCGTTAGGGCCAAGCAGGCCGACCGTTTCCCCTCTGGCGACCTTCAGCGAGACGTCATTCACGATGACTTTTTTACCGACCTTCCAGGTAATATTTTCAGCGCAGATACTCATCACTTATTCCTTGAGCGGTAGATAATCACGGCGAAGAACGGAACGCCGACCAGCGCCGTGACCACGCCTACGGGCAGGCTTTGCGGAGCAATCAGCATGCGCGAGGCAATGTCCGCCAGCACCATCAGGATCGCGCCCGCCAGCGCGCTGGCGATAAGCAGCGTGCGGTGCAGCGGACCGAACAGGAAGCGCATGATGTGCGGAACCACCAGCCCAACAAAGCCGATTGAGCCCGCCATGCTGACGATAGTGGCGGTTATCAGCGCGGTGGTAGTGAACAGCGCGAGACGCACCCAGGGCACGTTAATGCCGAGCGATGCGGCGGCATCGTCGCCAAACGTAAACGCATCCAGCGCGCGGGAGTAATAGAGGCAAATGGCAAGACCTGCCAGCACCACGACCAGCGCCAGCTGAAACTCCGGCCAGCGCACGCCGCTAAAGCTGCCCAGCAGCCAGAACATGACGTCCCGCGCCTGCTGGGCGCTGGCGGAGGTACTGATGGTATAAGCGGTAACGGCGTTGAAAAGCTGCGAGGCGGCGACCCCAGCGAGGATCGTGCGTTCGTTGCCGCCGCGCGCGCCGTTGGTCAGAAAGGCCACAAACGCAAAAGCGGCGAACGCCCCGGCAAAGGCACCCGCAGAGAGCGAGACCGCCCCGGTGCCGATACCCAACACCACCACGGATACGGCGCCCGTAGAGGCCCCGGCAGAGACGCCCAGCACGTAAGGTTCCGCCAGCGCGTTCTTCAGCAGGCTTTGCAGTACGGCGCCGCAGATGGCGAGCCCCGCACCGCAGCAGGCCGCCACCAGCGCGCGGCTCAGGCGAAAGTCCCAGATGACGCTCTCATAGATGCGGTTGAGCGGAACCGCGGTTAGCCCCAGCTTATTGCCGATAGCATAAAAGACGTTCTGCAGCGGAATCGACAGCTCGCCGACGCTGACGCCAAGCGCAATCACCAGAAACAGCAGGGCGAACGCGAGCACGCATGAAGTCGTAAGGAACAGGCCCTGGCGGGCCTGCAGTACGGCGGATGACATCAGTTCAGCCCCAGCTTTTTGAGCTGTTCGCCCACCTGTTCAGCGCCGTAAATGGTGCGGATCGTCGGGTTCATCGCCTGGCCGTCCATCACCACGATATGGCCTTTCTTCACCGCGTCCAGCTGGCTGACGGCGGGATCGCGCTTCAGGAATTTGATTTTTTCCTCCGCGCTATCCAGAGTCCAGCGGTTACGATCCAGGCTAGAGACCACGATCACATCCGGGTTGGCGGCGATGATGCTTTCCCAGCCCACGGTCGGCCATTCGGTTTCGGACGTGATAGCGTTATGGCCGCCCAGCACGTTGGCGATAAATCCGGAGGCGCTGTTTTTTCCGCCGACGTAGGCATCCGCAGACGGAGAGGCGCTGGAGAACCAGAACACAAACGACAGGTCTTTTTTATTTTTGCCAAACGCCTGACGCAGGTCGGCCTCGCGTTTTTTGAAATCGGCAATCACGGCCTGACCGCGATCTTCAACGTTGAAAATTTTGGCGAAATCTTCAATCTCTTTATAGAGATAGGTCATATCCCACAGCTTCTGGCGGCTGCCGTACATATCGCCAGCGGCTTTTTTGGTGGCGCACATGCCTGGCGATAAATAGCTGTTCACGCCGACGGTGGCCAGATCTTCACGTTTGGCGACCTTGCTCTCGGGCCCGAGCAGAAGGGGAAGCTGGGCCGGAACGAAATCAGGGTTTTGCGAAAGGATGGATTCAAGCGTCGGAATTTCGACCGTCAGCGTCTTCACCTTTGCATTCTGCCCGGCCAGCTGCGGCAGGACTTTGGTCGGCCAGAAGGCGCTGGCTTTGACCTTATCTTCCAGGCCCAGCAGCAGCAGGATCTCAACGGTATTCTGACCAAGGGCAACGACGCGCTCTGGCGCTTTGGTGAACGTCTCTTTGTAACCGCAGTTTTCAATCGTCAGCGGATACGTGGTTGCCAGAGCGGAGCTGGCCGACGCCGCCGCCAGGCCTAACGCGAAGATGACCTTTTTCATAGAACGCTACCCTTCATTAAAATTATTATTGATGCAAATGAAACTCATTATTAAGGCGGAATTTTATACAGAGGAAAATATTTTGTGTCAATGAGGGACAATTGCGCAGGGTAACGAAGGGCGGTGCCCGACAGCACCGCCGGAAGGACGGGTTAAAGCAGGCTCTCTTTATCAATGCCCAGGCGCTTCATGCGCGAGAGCAGGGTGGTACGTTTCAGCCCGAGCCGTTGCGCCGCGCCCTTCGGCCCGGCCACCACGCCGTTGGTCTCCTTGAGCACGCGCACGATCAGCTGATAGTCATCTTCGCCCTCCTGCGCCACCTCTGCCGTCACGGAGGGCTCATCAGGGAGAGATACCTCAGGCAGCGACAGCTGCAGCACGTTGCCCCGCGTCAGGAGCACCGCGCGTTCAATGACGTTTTCCAGCTCGCGCACGTTGCCCGGCCACTCCATAGAGGAGAGGGTGCGCAGCGTCTCGGCGGGGATACTGTCGATATTGCGCCCCATCCGCCGCGCAATTTTGGCGGTAAAGGCTTTCACCAGCAGCGGGATATCTTCCGGGCGCTCGCGCAGCGGCGGCAGGCAGATCGGGAAGACGTTCAGGCGATAGTAGAGATCGCTGCGAAACTCGCGGTCGGCGACCATTTTTTTCAGGTCGCGGTTGGTGGCGGCAATCAGCCGCACGTCGGTCTGGATCAGCTTGTTGCTGCCGAGGCGCTCAAACTCCTGCTCCTGCAGGACGCGAAGCAGCTTTGGCTGCAGCTCAAGCGGCATGTCGCCCACTTCGTCAAGGAACAGCGAGCTTTTATCCGCCAGTTCAAAACGCCCCAGCCGCTGGCTGCTGGCCCCGGTAAACGCCCCGCGCTCGTGGCCGAAAAGATCGCTTTCCAGCAGGCCCGCAGGCATCGCCGCGCAGTTCATTTTGACCATCCGGCGGCTGTTGCGGTTGCTGAGATTGTGGATAGCGCGGGCGATCAGCTCTTTCCCCGTGCCGGTTTCTCCCAGAATCAGAACGGTGCTGTCGCTTTGCGCCACCATCTCAACCTGCTTAAGCACGCTGTACATCGCATCGCTGCGCCCGATGATTTCACCAAACTCGCTGTCCACGTTGTTGAGCTGTTCGGTCAGGGCCAGGTTTTCATCCACCAGCCGCTCTTTGAGGCGATGGATCTCCTGATAGGCCAGAGCGTTATCCAGAGCAATCGAAATCCGCTCGGCAATCTGGCGCAGCAGCTTGAGATTGGCGGTGGTGAAGATCCCCTCTTCACACTGCGCCAGCTTCAGCACGCCGAGCATGGTGTTGCCGGACATCAGCGGCAGCAGGCACAGCGTCTGAATTTTATTGCCCCAGGTGTTGAACAGCATCCGCTCGTAGGGCGCTACCGGGTCCTGCTCGTTGAGGTTAAGCAGCAGGATCTCTTTGCTTTTGAACACCCGCTCGGAGAGCGTTCCGGCTTCATCCACTTCGCTCTGCTCGTGCGCAGGGTTGGCTTCATCGAGATAGTGCGTGGAATAGATATTCAGCTTGCCCTTGCGATGGCCGCGCAGGGCAATGCTGATAGCGTCGATTTTAAAGTAGTGGTGGATCTCCTTCGACACTTCGCTGACCAGCTCGTCCATGTCGAGGCGGGAGAGCACGGCGTTGGTGATGGCGACCAGAATGCGGAAGTTGTCGCGCTCGCGGCTCAGCAGGTCAAAATCCACGTTGTGGGTGACGCGGCTTTGGATCTGCTCCGCCACCACGGCCACAATCTGGGTGAAGGTGTGCAGCCGCTCGTACTCCGCCTCACTCCAGGGCTGGTCCGTCTGGCGGATAAACTCGCAGCCGCCAAAAATATGGCCTTCCGCCGCCAGCGGCAGCATGCAGTAATGGCCAAAGGGCTGATAAAGATTACCCTCAACCAGCATCGGCCAGGCCTGCCGGAACTCGCTAAAGCTGCAGTGCAGCACCTCCGGGCGAGAGAGAATACGGCGCACCGGACCGTGCGCCAGATAGGTTTCGTCCTCATATTCGAAGGCTTTGCCGTTGTCACGCGTGGAGTAATAGCTCGCCCGATGGGTTCCGCTATGCCAGAGCACGATGGCCGCGCTGTCCGCCAGCGCAGACTGCCTGACCAGGCGCGTCAGGGCATCGCTCAGCGAACCGAGATCGGGCTGCTGTAAAAGTGTGCGCGTGATGTCAAACAGGCCCTGCTGTCCAAGATCGCTCATCGGTGTATACGGCATTATTGCTTTCCAATAGAAACTGGCAAAAAGATAAATTCAGTGCTGGCCGCTTATGGCGCGGCGCTAGCAAATACGGGGTAACGGCTCGGCGTGCGGCAGATCCAGCGTACGCTTAACGCCATACAGCCCGGCCAGGCGCACCCCTTTGCGCTCAACCACTTCGCCGATGATTGCCGCGTCTTTCCCTGAGGGATGCGCCCGCAGCAGGTCCAGCACGGCACCGGCCGCCGCGCGTTCCACGCCGACCACCAGCTTGCCTTCGTTCGCGAAGTTGAGCGGGTCAAGGCCGAGCAGCTCGCACAGCCCGCGAACGGCAGGTTTAACGGGCAGATCGCGCTCGGTGAGTTCAATTCCGCAGCCGCAGCGTGCGGCGAACTCGTGCACCACGGCGTTAACGCCGCCTCGCGTCGCGTCGCGCAGGGCTTTCACCCCCGGAATGCCGCGCAGAGGCTGGATAAGCGAAGTGAGCACCGCGCAGTCGCTGCGCAGCTCGCCGTCCAGCCCCAGCCCTTCGCGCAGGTTCAGAATGGTCGCCCCGTGGTCCCCGAGGGTTCCGCTGACGATCAGCACGTCGCCTGCGGCAAGCCGCTGCGCGCCCCAGTGAATCTCGGCAGGGATCGCCCCCATTCCGGCTGTATTAATGAACAGCTTGTCGGCCGCGCCGCGCTGCACCACTTTGGTATCGCCGGTCACAATAGCGATGCCCGCCTCGCGCGCGGCGTGGGCCATGCTGTTTACCACCGCCGTGAGCGTTTCCATCGGCAGACCTTCTTCGAGAATAAACCCGCAGGAGAGGTAGCGAGGGACGGCGCCGCTGACGGCGACGTCGTTGGCCGTGCCGCAGACGGCGAGCTTGCCGATATCGCCGCCGGGGAAGAACAGCGGGTCGATCACGTAGCTGTCGGTGGAGAACGCCAGCCTGTCGCCCTGCGCGGTCAGCGCGGCGAGATCGATCCGCGCCTGATCTTCCTGCTCGGCCAGCCAGGGGTTGTTGAACGCTTCCATAAACAGGCGATCGATCAGCTGCTGCATCGCCTGACCGCCGCTGCCGTGCGCCATTTCAACCGTGTTCATGCTTCACGCTCCTGATTGCGATACTGATACCACGCCGCGCACGCCCCTTCGGAGGAGACCATCAGCGCGCCAAACGCGGTTTGCGGGTTACAGGTGCTGCCAAATAACGGGCAGTGATGAGGTTTGCATTTGCCGGTGAGCACCTCGCCGCAGCGGGCGCGCGGATCGTCGCACACCTGCTGCGGCTGCGGGCGAAAATGCGCTTCAGCATCGAATGCGCGATACGCGGGCGTCAGGCGCACGCCGGATTCGGCAATCAGCCCCAGCCCACGCCACTCGCTGTCGCCCTCAACGCTAAACACGTCGGCTATCGCCTGCTGTGCGAGCGCATTGCCCGCATCAGGCACCACGCGGCGGTACTGATTCTCCACCGTACTGACGGCCGCTATTTTCTGCTCAACCAGCATGGTTACGCCTTGCAGTAGATCAAGCGGTTCGAATCCAGCGACAACTAATGGGCGATCGTAGCGTTCTGCGATAAAACCGTAGGCTTTTGTTCCGATAACCATGCTGACGTGGCCCGGCGCCAGAAAGGCATCGATACCGTTGCCCGGCTCCTCAAGCAGGCTGCGCAGCGTGGGGATCAGCGTGATGTGCTGACAGAAAAAGAAAAAGTTTTCAAGCCGACGCGCCTTTGCCTGTTGAAGCGCAATCGCCGTGGCGGGCATGGTGGTTTCAAACCCGAGGCCGAAAAACACCACCTTTCGCGCGGGGTTATCTGCGGCCAGCGTCAGCGCATCCAGCGGCGAGTAGACAATCCGCACGTCCGCGCCGCGCGCCTTGGCCTGCAGCAGCGATCCCCTTTTTCCCGGCACGCGCATCGCGTCGCCAAAGGTGCAAAAAATGACGTCCGGCTGGCCGGCAATTTCAATGCAGCTGTCGATGCGCCCCATCGGCAGAACGCACACCGGGCAGCCGGGGCCGTGGATAAACTCGATGTTTTCCGGCAGCAGCTGGTCGAGGCCAAATTTGAAAATGGCGTGAGTATGCCCGCCGCACACTTCCATAATGCGCAGCGGCTTTTCGGCGGTGTGGTTGAGCAGCTGCGCACGGGTTTTCAGATGCCCGATAAGCTGCATCACCTGCTCCGGCGCGCGGTATTCATCAACGTAACGCATGGGCTACCGCTCCTCGCCGTACAGCAGGGCGCCGACGTCAGGCTCGACGTCGAACATATTTTGCAGGGCGTCGAGCGTGTCGCGCGCCTCCGCTTCATTTATTACGCTCATGGCAAACCCCACGTGGACCAGCACCCACTGGCCGAGCCGCGAGGCGCCCGTTTCGTCGGTGATGCCCACCAGCGTCAGATCGACGTCGCGCAGGATGCCGCAGACCTCGACTTTGGCCTGATTCCCGGCAATAGAGTGGATCTGGCCCGGTACGCCTATGCACATCGTTCACTCTCCAGCCAGTTCAGCCAGCTCTCCATGCCGTCACCGCGCGTGGCGGAGATGAGCAGGATCTCAATATCCGGGTTCACCTCCCGGGCACAGGCCAGGCACTTATCCACGTCAAAGTTCAGGTACGGCAGCAGGTCGACCTTGTTGAGCAGCATGAGGGAGGCCGCGGCAAACATATGCGGGTATTTCAGCGGCTTGTCTTCCCCTTCGGTGACGGACAGCACCGCCACCTTGTGCCGTTCGCCGAGGTCAAAGCTCGCCGGGCAGACCAGGTTGCCGACGTTTTCAATAAACAGGATGCCGTGCTCTTCCAGCGGCAGGCGCGGAGCCGCGTCGGCAATCATCTGCGCGTCCAGGTGGCAGCCTTTGCCCGTGTTGACCTGAATCGCCGGGGTGCCGGTTTCGCGGATGCGCGCGGCGTCGTTCACCGTCTGCTGGTCGCCTTCGATAACCGCGCAGGAGACGCGTTTATTCAGCCGCTTGAGGGTTTCGGTCAGCAGGGTCGTTTTGCCGGAGCCGGGGCTGGAGACCAGGTTCAGCACCAGCTGTTGGCGGGCGGCAAAGCGGGCGCGGTTGCGCGCGGCGAGCCGGTTATTTTTGTCCAGCACGTCGATCTCCACCTCCAGCATCTGGCGCTGGCTGATGCCCGGCGCGTGGGTGCCCGCCTCGCCGTGGCCGTAGTGCAGGTCGCCCGCGGCGGATTGCTGCGGCGCGAAGGTGATGC
>CAMKZP010000030.1 GCA_946477805.1 uncultured Enterobacter sp. | reverse complement strand
GTCAATGGCGATGGTAAAGCGGTTAAAAATTTCGCCGTCGCCATCGCCAAAGACCATCTGCTGGCCGTTCCAGAAGGCGTTTTGATATTCCCGGCCGTAATGGACGGTGCCGGTCAAAATCAGGCCCTTATTGTCTAGCGAATCGCGCTGATACTCTTTCCAGAAGAAGTCATGGGTAATGCCCAAATAATTGTAGGCCTCATCTACCGCTATATCGCCGTTGGACGGCTGGCCTTCATAACGCACCTGGGCGCCCGGTAGCTCCTGAGTCTGCTTCGCGTCGTAAATATCGCGCTCCAGCTGCCCGGCTTTATTGACGTGCGGGGCGGCAGGCTTGCCCGGCATGTGGGCCATCAGCGTTTGCACGTGGGTCAGGGTCTGGCGCGCGCAGCGCTGCTGCGGCTCGGAGCCGCTTTCGATAATTCGACGCAGAATATAAGGGGGAATAACGCTGTGAAGATGGGGCATGCTGCTCTCCTTATTAAAAGGGAATAGCAGCAGTATAGTTTGTAACCGGCGGGGAATTATCCGGTTTTACGCTGACGCGTTTTTTTCACAGGCTTGATTGATTTCACTTCGCTTTCTACCCAGCCGTCTGAAAGGCGCGTCGTCAGCACGTCACCGGCTTTCACCTGTTTCGTTTGCTTCAGCACGTTGCCGTCCGATGCCGTCGTCACGCTGTAGCCGCGCGCCAGGGTGGAGAGGGGACTGACCGCTTCAAGATGGGTTACCGCATTGCCAAAACGCTCGCGGGTGGCGCTCAGCCGGGCGCGAATATTCTCCGCCAGACGATACTCAAGCTGCTGGATACGCGTTTGCGCGCGATAAATCTTCGGCTGCGGGTTCTGCTGGCTCAGGCGCTGCGTCACGCGCTGCTGGCGCGACACCGCGCGCTTGAGCTGGTTGTCCAGCGCGAAGTTCATCCGCTGGCGCAGACGTTCCAGCACGGTTTGCTGACGCGCCAGGCGCAGCTGCGGATGCTGCTGCTGCAGGCGATGCTGGATCTGCGTGAAGCGGCGGGTGCGATCCGCGAGGAAGTAGTCCATCGCCAGCTCCAGACGCTGCTGGCCGTTCTGGATCTGGCGCAGCAGCTCCTGCTGATTGCGGCTGACCACTTCCGCCGCCGCGGACGGCGTAGGCGCGCGTAAATCCGCGACAAAATCGGCAATGGTCACATCCGTTTCATGCCCGACGGCGCTTACCACGGGGATCCGGCTGGCGAAGATCGCCCGCGCCACGCGCTCGTCGTTAAAGCTCCACAGATCTTCCAGCGAGCCGCCGCCGCGCCCGACAATGAGGACGTCGCACTCATGACGGGCGTTGGCCCGTTCAATGGCGCGCACGATCTGCGCCGGGGCATCGTCGCCCTGAACGGCGGTCGGGTAGATGATGACGGGCAGGGAAGGGTCGCGACGCTTCAGGACGTGCAAAATATCGTGCAGTGCCGCACCGGTTCTGGAGGTGATCACCCCCACGAAGTGGGCAGGCGAGGGCAGCGGCTGCTTGAACTGCTGGTCGAACAAACCCTCTTCAGAGAGCTTAGCCTTTAGCTGTTCATACTTCTGCTGCAGCAGGCCTTCACCCGCGGGCTGCATGCTCTCGACGATGATTTGATAATCGCCGCGCGGCTCATACAGGGTAATATTGGCGCGAACCAGAACCTGCTGGCCGTGCTGGGGACGAAACGTTACGCGGCGGTTGCTGTTGCGGAACATCGCACAGCGCACCTGGGCATTATCGTCTTTCAGCGTAAAATACCAGTGGCCGGAAGACGGCTGCGTGAAGTTAGAGATTTCACCGCTGATCCAGACCTGCCCCATTTCCTGCTCAAGCAGCAAACGCACCGTCTGGTTAAGGCGGCTCACAGTATAAATTGAGGGAGATTGAGAGGATAACATGTGAGCGGGATCAAATTCTAAATCAGCAAGTTATTCAGTCGATAGTAACCTGCTGAGAGGCGATCGCAAGCATTTTTTTTAAAAAAGTGTAGATGCAATCGGTTACGCTCTGTATAATGCCACGGCAATATTTAACCACCCAGGTCAGAGATATTGCCCATGCTACGTATCGCTAAAGAAGCACTGACGTTTGACGACGTCCTCCTCGTTCCCGCTCACTCCACCGTTCTGCCGAATACTGCCGATCTCAGCACGCAGTTGACGAAAACCATTCGCCTGAACATTCCTATGCTCTCAGCGGCAATGGACACCGTGACCGAAGCGCGCCTGGCTATTGCCCTGGCACAGGAAGGCGGCATTGGCTTTATCCACAAAAACATGTCTATCGAGCGTCAGGCCGAAGAAGTTCGCCGCGTGAAGAAACATGAATCCGGCATCGTGTCTGACCCACAGACCGTTCTGCCCACCACCACCCTTCATGAAGTGAAAGCCCTGACAGAGCGTAACGGCTTTGCTGGCTACCCGGTTGTCACCGAAGAGAACGAGCTGGTCGGTATTATCACCGGCCGTGACGTGCGCTTCGTGACCGACCTGAACCAGCCTGTCAGCGTGTACATGACGCCGAAAGAGCGCCTGGTGACCGTGCGTGAAGGCGAAACCCGTGACGTGGTGCTGGCTAAAATGCACGAGAAACGCGTTGAAAAAGCGCTGGTTGTTGATACCAGCTTCCACCTGCGCGGCATGATCACCGTAAAAGATTTCCAGAAAGCAGAACGTAAGCCTAACGCCTGTAAAGACGAGCACGGCCGTCTGCGCGTCGGCGCTGCGGTGGGCGCGGGCGCGGGCAACGAAGAGCGCGTAGACGCGCTGGTTGCGGCTGGCGTTGACGTACTGCTGATTGACTCTTCTCACGGCCACTCCGAAGGCGTTCTGCAGCGCATTCGCGACACCCGCGCCAAATACCCTGACCTGCAGATCATCGGCGGCAACGTGGCGACGGGCGCAGGCGCTCGCGCGCTGGCCGAAGCCGGCTGCAGCGCGGTGAAAGTGGGCATCGGTCCTGGCTCCATCTGTACCACCCGTATCGTGACCGGCGTGGGCGTTCCGCAGATCACCGCGGTTTCTGACGCAGTAGAAGCGCTGGAAGGCACCGGCGTGCCGGTCATCGCCGACGGCGGTATCCGCTTCTCTGGCGACATCGCTAAAGCTATCGCCGCAGGCGCCGCTGCCGTGATGGTGGGCTCCATGCTGGCAGGCACTGAAGAATCCCCTGGCGAAATCGAACTTTACCAGGGCCGTTCTTACAAATCTTACCGCGGTATGGGCTCCCTGGGCGCGATGTCAAAAGGTTCCTCTGACCGTTACTTCCAGACCGATAACGCCGCCGATAAACTGGTGCCGGAAGGTATCGAAGGCCGCGTTGCTTATAAAGGCCGTCTGAAAGAGATCATTCATCAGCAGATGGGCGGCCTGCGCTCCTGTATGGGCCTGACCGGCTGTGGTACCATCGATCTGCTGCGTACCAAAGCGGAATTCGTACGCATCAGCGGTGCGGGTATCCAGGAGAGCCACGTTCACGACGTGACGATCACCAAAGAGTCCCCGAACTACCGTCTGGGATCATGATTTTCTTCGCCCGACCTCGCGTCGGGCGATTTATTTAATCTGTTTCACTTGCCTCGGAATTAGCGTCAATGACGGAAAACATTCATAAACATCGCATCCTCATCCTTGATTTTGGTTCGCAGTACACTCAGCTGGTGGCGCGTCGCGTGCGTGAGCTGGGCGTTTACTGTGAGCTGTGGGCGTGGGATGTCACGGAAGCACAGATCCGCGAATTCAACCCAAGCGGCATCATCCTTTCCGGCGGCCCGGAAAGCACCACCGAAGAGAACAGCCCGCGCGCGCCGCAGTACGTGTTCGAAGCTGGCGTGCCGGTATTCGGCGTCTGCTACGGTATGCAGACCATGGCAATGCAGCTGGGCGGCCACGTTGAAGGCTCTAACGAGCGCGAGTTTGGCTACGCGCAGGTGGAAGTGGTGACCGACAGCGCGCTGGTGCGCGGTATCGAAGACTCCCTGACCGCAGACGGCAAACCGCTGCTGGACGTGTGGATGAGCCACGGCGACAAAGTCACCGCCATCCCGTCTGACTTCGTGACCGTTGCCAGCACCGAAAGCTGCCCGTTCGCGATCATGGCGAACGAAGAAAAACGCTTCTACGGCGTGCAGTTCCACCCGGAAGTGACCCACACCCGTCAGGGTATGCGCATGCTGGAGCGCTTCGTGCGCGACATCTGCCAGTGTGAAGCCCTGTGGACCCCGGCAAAAATCATCGACGACGCCGTTGAGCGTATCCGTCAGCAGGTTGGCGATGACAAAGTGATCCTCGGCCTCTCCGGCGGCGTTGACTCCTCCGTGACCGCCATGCTGCTGCACCGCGCCATCGGCAAAAACCTGACCTGCGTTTTCGTGGACAACGGCCTGCTGCGCCTGAACGAAGCCCAGCAGGTGATGGACATGTTCGGCGACCACTTTGGCCTGAACATCGTTCACGTTGAAGGCGAGAAGCGCTTCCTGGACGCGCTGGCGGGCGAGAACGATCCGGAAGCGAAACGTAAAATTATTGGCCGCGTGTTTGTTGAAGTCTTCGACGAGCAGGCGCTGCGTCTGGAAGATGTGAAATGGCTGGCGCAGGGCACCATCTATCCTGACGTGATTGAGTCTGCGGCCTCCGCAACCGGTAAAGCACACGTCATCAAATCTCACCACAACGTGGGCGGCCTGCCGAAAGAGATGAAGATGGGCCTGGTTGAGCCGCTGCGCGAGCTGTTCAAAGACGAAGTGCGTAAGATTGGCCTGGAGCTGGGCCTGCCGTACGATATGCTCTACCGTCACCCGTTCCCGGGGCCGGGCCTGGGCGTGCGCGTGCTGGGCGAAGTGAAGAAAGAGTACTGCGACCTGCTGCGTCGTGCGGACGCGATCTTCATTGAAGAGCTGCACAAGGCCGATCTGTACAACAAAGTGAGCCAGGCGTTCACCGTGTTCCTGCCGGTCCGCTCCGTCGGCGTAATGGGCGATGGCCGTAAGTACGACTGGGTTGTCTCCCTGCGTGCGGTAGAGACCATCGACTTCATGACCGCGCACTGGGCGCACCTGCCATATGACTTCTTAGGCCGCGTGTCTAACCGCATCATCAACGAAGTTAACGGCATTTCGCGCGTGGTTTATGACATCAGCGGTAAGCCACCGGCGACGATTGAGTGGGAATAATCTAAAGCGCTTTTAGCTTGAGTCACTCATTTAACCCTCTGCCAAAACAGAGGGTTTTTTCTTTTTACACTCAAGATATGAATCGGCTGGGAAGAAATGGACGCTACTTCTGGTTTGTTGAATACATGATCAATCAGAATAAGTGCGCGCTTTTTCAATTACCCGAACAATCGCCTCCGGCTGGCTTACCATCGACACATGGCTTGCCGCCACCTCCGTGTTGTGGGCATGAATTGTCTTCGCCATTGCCCGCTCAAGCTCAGGATTGATCATCCTGTCGTTCCTGCTGACCACAAACCAGCTCGGCTTATCGTGCCAGGCGGCATGCGTGACTTTCTCGCCAAACGCATCGGCCCTGATTGGCCCCTGAGTCGCGGCAATCACGTTTTGCTCGCTGCTCTTCACGTCGGGGGCAAAATCCTCGCTAACCGCTTTTGAAGGCAGGTACAAATAGCCGTCTGCCGTTTTGGCAATGCCCGCGCTGCCCGGCGGGGCCGGATAGCGTTCCACCAGGTCTGCCGTCGACTGGCTGGAATCGGGCGCAAACGCCGCGACATAAACCAGCGATTTCACCCGCGCATCGTTACCCGCCTCGCTAATGACCGTTCCGCCCCAGGAGTGGCCGACCAGCACCACGTCGCCATGCGCGCGGGCGATTGCACGCTGCGTGGCGGCCACGTCGTCCTTGAGCGAGGTGAGCGGCAGCTGTACGGCAATGACCTCAGTATGGTTTTTCTGCAGCCGGGCGATGACCTTACTCCAGCTGCTGCCGTCGGCAAATGCGCCATGCACCAGCACTACGCTGGTTTTATTTTCGGCGAACGCGCTGGCGGACAGCGCCAGCAGGCTCGCTGCGGCGATAAATAATGCTTTCATCTTCCGGCTCCTTAAAAGTGATGGACCGCAGCATGCGGCGGCACGGTGAACTCAACGGTTTTACGATCGATGGGTTTATGGGTAGGGTCGGCGAGGATAATCGTCACCCTGTGCTTCCCGGCCGGCAGCCCGACCAGAATGACGGGCTCGCCGCTGGCGTCGGCCCAGTGCCACGGGGCATCATCCACCACGACGTGGATATGGCCGATACGCGGGGCGATCTTCAACGCCTCCGGCCCGAATACGGGCTCAATACGCAGGTTTTCGGTGCGGTACTGAATGAAAACCGCGCCCTTGCTCAGCGGGCCGGCTAAAGGGGGATCGACAATCAGCTTCGCCGGCGGCTGCGGCTGTTCAAGCGGCGCAACGGCAGCAGGGCCATTGACATCTTTTGCGCTGAGCCCGTCCAGCGGGCCGGCCCAGGTGGAGGCTGCGGATGTCAGGGCAAGTAAAGGGAGCAGTAAATATCGACGCATCTTATGTGTCTCCTCATCGGTAAATAGTGACGACAGACACAGAAGACCATTTTTATGTATCAGGGATGTTTGCGCTGGCGGGCGTTTTGTACCGGTGTGTCAGCGTCGCGCCCGGGATACAGTGCGATACAGTCCGGCGACAGGCGCGATTGGCCAGGGGTAGAAGCAGTGCTTCAGGATAAAATACGTCGCAAAGGCACTGCGAGTGATTCGGCTGTGACAAAACCCGTCTGCGCTAGCGCTCGGGCGTCTCGACCGACAGGCTGGTTTGCTGCGACTGAAGCTTGTCCTGGTGGTGATACCAGGCACCGATAGAGGAATAAACAAAGCGGCCAAAGAAGAACAGGAAGCTGATGAGCAGTATGATGCGGGTCATTCGAGTGTTAAATCGATGTCGTTTGTGCATACGCGTGGCCTGACTCACTGTGTTGTTCCTGGGCTTACCCGTCTGGGCGATGCGGTTATTAAGGCACAGCGGGAACAAAGGGTCAATTCTGCGGTGTGTAAATAACCGTCAGCGTGCACTTTAGCGACTGTTATCAAAGATGATGCATGCCTTTGCGGTGAATATAATGGCAAAAAGCGCTAAAAAAAATCGTAACAAAGCGCCACTGGCGTTAATTAGTTTGATTTAAGTCAACAGATTTCCGGTACTGACAATTAAAATCCACCCTCTATTATGTGCGCTCGAATTTTGTCGGGCGGCATATCCGTCAGGTCGGATGCCTGTCTTCACTTACCCTCTGGAGCGAAAGGGTTTTAACCGGGCATCTATGAAAATTCTCCACATCCTGACGCGCAATAAAGACCGCTGGTGGGCGCTACCGCTTGTATTACCCGTCACTTTGCTTCCGCTTTTGAGCCTGGCGAATACCTTAACGCAGATCGGCGAGGGGATTACCGCCCTTTATTATCTCCCGCTCTCATTCCTGCTTTCGCTGATGATGTTTTTTGGCCCTGAGGCTCTCCCGGGTATCGTGCTGTCGCTGTTGTTACGCTACTGCCCGACGCTAGGCATATTTGAGGCCGCGACCGCAACGCTGCATTTTATCTTCCCGATAGTCCTCAGCTGGGGCGGGTTCCGGGTATTCTCGCCCAAACGTAACATGACGGCGTATGGCGATATCCGCCTGATGGGGCAGCGCATTTTCTGGCAGGTTTTCTGCCCTGCGACGCTGTTTCTGGTGCTGTTTCAGTTCGCGGTTTACCTTGGCATTTATGATAGCCGCCAGAGCCTCGCCGGGCTAAACCCGTTGAATATTCGCACGCTCATTAACTATCAGGCGCTGCTGGTGAGCGGGCTGACGGGCGTTCCGCTGAGCTATCTGCTGATCCGCACGATCCGCCATCCCCGGTATATTCGGAGCTTTATTTCCCAGATCCGCGCGCAGATAGATAAAAAAGTGAGCGCCGTCGAGTTCCTGGCGTGGTTTATCATCCTGGGCGGATTGCTCTCTTTGCTGCTGATTCCGATGAACGAAAACAGCACCATTTTCAGCACCAACTACACGCTATCGCTGCTGATGCCGGTGATGCTCTGGGGAGCAATGCGCTTCGGCTATAAGCTGATGTCGATTATCTGGACGCCGGTGCTGCTGGTGTCGATTCACTATTTCTACCGTTACATTCCCGCCGGGCAGGGCTATGACGTCCAGCTGGCCATTACCTCATCCAGCTATCTGGTCTTTTCGTTTGTGGTGATTTACATGTCGATGCTGGCGACGCGTCAGCGGGCGGTGAATATCCGCTCCCGCAGGCTGGCGCTTCTCGACCCGGTCGTCCACATGCCGAACCTGCGCGCGCTGTCGCGCGACCTTGCGAAAAATCCGTGGTCGGCGCTCTGTTTACTGCGGATCCCCGAGCTGGAAATTCTCGGGCGTAACTACGGCGTTCTGCTGCGAATTCAGTATAAACAGCAGCTGGCAGAGTGGATTAACGGCACGCTTCAGCCCGATGAGCGCGTCTACCACCTGACCGGATGTGACCTGGCCGTTCGGCTTAACGCGGAGTCGCACCAGCAGCGCATCGGTACGCTGGACGAGCACATCAAGCAGTTTCGCTTTGTCTGGGACGGCATGCCGCTGCAGCCGCAGGTGGGGTTCAGCTACTGCTATGTTCGCTCCCCGGTAAACCATCTCTATCTGGTGCTGGGCGAGCTGGGGGTGATTGCCGACCTGTCTCTCTCGACCAACCATCCTGAAAATCTGCAGCAGCGGGGCGCGGCCCATCTGCAGCGCAGCCTCAAGGATAAGGTCGCGATGATGAGCCGTCTGCAAACCGCGCTTGAGCAAAATGCGTTTACCCTGATGGTCCAGCCCGTCAGGGGATTGCGGGGTGACAGCTACCATGAAGTGCTTTTGCGGATGGTCGATGCAAACGGCGCGCTGATCTCACCCGAACAGTTTCTGCCGGTCGCCCAGGAGTTTGGGCTCTCTTCCCGCGTCGATCTTTGGGTCATTGAACGCACGCTGAGCTTCATGGCCGAACACCGCCAGCGGCTGCCGGGCCAGCGCTTTGCAATCAACCTGGCGCCTTCTACCGTCTGCCGGGCGCAATTACCGTCCGAAGTCAGCCGCCTGTTGATCAGGTACGGCATTGAGGCCTGGCAGCTGATATTCGAAGTCACGGAAAGCAGCACCTTTGGCAATGCAGAGCTGGCGGAACAGACCCTCAGGCAATTGCAGAAAATGGGCGCGCGCATTGCGATTGATGATTTCGGCACAGGCTACGCCAGCTATGCGCGCCTGAAGAGCGTGGATGCTGACATCCTCAAAATCGACGGCAGCTTTATTCGCAATATCGTCAGCAACAGCCTGGACTATCAGATTGTGGCGTCCATCTGCCACCTGGCGCGGATGAAGAAAATGCTGGTGGTGGCCGAGTATGTCGAGACAGAAGAGATACGCAGCGCGGTTCACGCGCTGGGCATTGATTATCTTCAGGGGTATCTCATCGGCATGCCGGTGGCGCTGGAAACGCTTCTGGAAGGCCAGGCGCCCGGTGCGGGCGCCTGATCCGCTACGCTGCGACGTCAGAACTCTCTTCTTCAATCTTGAGCAGCCAGCCGGTGACGGCTTCCCAGTACTGCTGCTCTTTCTCAAGATCCAGCAGCACCAGCGCATTCTGGCTAAACCAGTCGTGCGGGAAGCTCAGCGTCCAGTGATGGTCGTCTGTTTTCAGCTTTAAGGTTGGCGGTGTCGTCGTCGCCTGACGTTGATTATTCAGCAGCACGCCGAGGCGCAGCAGCTGGATCAGCGGCAGGAACTGCTTTTTCTTAAACAGCGTAAAGCGCGGCAGGTCGTCGAGCTTGATGGCTTTACGGTGATAACGCACCAGCGTGGCCATCATGGTTTGCTGCTCCTGGTTAAAACCGGGCAGATCGCTGTTTTGCAGGATATAGGCCGAGTGGCGGTGCATCCCGCTGTGGTTAATGTTCAGCCCCACCTCATGCAGCATGGCGGCCCATTTCAGCAGGGCGGCGAGCTGCGGATGAGCCAGCTTGGGGTTCTGCTCCTGCCACTGATCGTACATCTGCTCCGTGGTTTCCAGCACCCGCTTCGCCTGCTCGCGGTCAATATTGTACTGGTTCGCCAGGCTTTGCGCGGTGCGGCTGCGAATGTCCTGATGGCGGAAGCGGCCTTCCATTTCGTACAGCACGCCTTCACGCAGTGCGCCATCGGAGAGGCGAAGCTCCTTAATCGCCAGCGCATCAAATACGCCGCAGAGGATCGCCAGCCCCGGTACGAACACCGATTTACGCTCTTCGGAAAGGCCCGGCAGGCTCAGGGCGTCGAAGGTTTTATGCTTGAGCACCTCATCGGTGAGCAGCACCAGACGTTCAGGGGTAATTATCCCGTCTTTTTCGCCCATCGCCAGCAGCACCTCGTGCGCGGCTTTGATGGAGCCGGAGGCGCCTAACGCCACGTTCCAGCCCTGAATACGGTACTGCCACGCCAGATTTTCCAGCTTCTGAATGGCGGCCATACGGGCGCGCTGGAAGTTCTCGCGGGTTATCGTCCCGCCGGGGAAGTACATCTGAGCGAAGCTGACGCAGCCCATGCGGCGGCTTTCCACCAGGCGCGGCTCGAAGTCCTCGCCGATAACCAGCTCCGTCGACCCGCCGCCGATGTCGATCACCAGCTTGCGGCCCTTTTCCGGCTGCGTATGCTCCACGCCCATAAAAATCAGACGCGCTTCTTCGTTGCCGGAGATGATCTCAATCGGGTAGGGGATCACCTTCTCCGCGCGCTTGAGAAACTCCGGGGCATTCAGCGCCTGGCGCAGCGTATGCGTCCCAACGATGCACACGCTGGAGGGCGAAAAGCCCTGCAGGCGTTCAGCAAACAGCGACAGGCAGTTCAGGCCGCGTTCCATCGCCTCTTCGCTGAGCATGCTCCGCGCGTCCAGGCCGTCGGCCAGGTGTACGCGCTGCTTCAGACGACCAATGATCTGCATCGCGCCATCCACCTCGCGGGCGATGACCATGTGAAAACTGTTAGAACCAAGATCGACCGCAGCGAACTCCTGCGGTCGTGGGGTCTTATCATTTATCGGCATAGGTTAATCGGGTTGCTCGAGTGATTTGATATAGTCGTAAATCGCCAGCTGTGACCGCACTTTACGGCGATTGCCGCGCGGCACGTAGCGGTTACTGAGTTCTTTGTCGATATGGCGAGCCTTCACCGTATCGCTAAACAAAATCTCGATAATGTCGAGGATCCGCTGCTTCAGACGAGGGTCCAGCAGCGGGGTGGCAACTTCAATTCGGTAATCAATATTGCGCGTCATCCAGTCAGCGGACGAGAGATAAACCTGCTTATCGCCGGCGTTATCAAAAATATAGACCCGATCGTGTTCCAGATAGCGGTCAACGATGCTGATTACGCGAATATTGTCGCTGATGCCTTCCAGTTCGGGGATCAGCGAGCACATGCCGCGGATCAGCAGGTTAACCGGAACGCCGGAGCTGGACGCGGCGTAAAGCCTGTCCACCAGGCCTTTGTCGACAAGGTTGTTGAGCTTCAGCGTGATACCGGACGACAAACCCTGCTGCGCGTTGGCAATCTCTTTGTCGATCATCTGGTACAGCAGGCGGCGCGAGTTCTGCGGCGACACCAGCAGATAGTCGAAGCTCACCGGACGGTACGGGTTCTCGATAAAGTTAAACACCCGGCGCACTTCGTTGGTGATGCGCGCATCGGCGGTGAGCAGCGAGTAGTCGGTATAAATACGCGCCGTCTTCTCGTTAAAGTTACCGGTCCCGATGTGGGCGTAACGCACCACGTCTTCTCCCTCTTTACGCGAGATCAGGAACAGCTTGGCGTGAATTTTCAGCCCCGGCGCGGAGAAGATAACGTGAACGCCCGCTTCCGTCAGGCGGCGCGCCCAGTGGATGTTCGCCTCTTCGTCGAAACGCGCCTGCAGCTCAACCACCACGGTGACTTTCTTACCGTTGTGCGCCGCGTGGATCATCGCATCAATAATGCGCGAATCTTTTGCCACGCGGTAGATGTTGATTTTGATCGCCAGCACGTTCGGGTCAAACGACGCCTGGCGCAGCAGCTCCAGCACGTGCTCAAAGGTGTGATACGGATAGTAGAGCAGAACGTCGCGCTCGCGGATGGCGTCGAACCCGTTGCGGAACTTATCGAACCACAGGTGACGCAGGCGCGGCAGCGGTTTGTTCACCAGGTTGGCTTTGCCGACGTTCGGGAAGCCAATAAAGTCTTTGAAATTGTGGTATCGCCCGCCGGGGATGATGGAGTCGTAGCGGGAGATAGTGAGCTTATCGCGCAGCATTTCGACCATCGCATCGGGCATATCGCGCTGATAAACAAAGCGGACCGGCTCCGCCGTCAGGCGCTGTTTCAGGCTGGACGACATCAGCTCCATCATGCTGGCCTCCATCTCGTGCACCAGGTCATATTCGGCGTCACGGGTCATTTTCATCGAGTAGGCGTTAAGCGCGTCGTAGTCGAAGAAGCCTTTGAAGATATCGTCCAGGCAGTAGCGCAGAATGTTATCCAGCAGGATCATCGGCTTGCGGCGGCGCGGGGTCTCCGGCGGCAGGTTCACAAAGCGCGGAACCTTATCCGACGGGATCTCCAGCAGCGCATAGCTGATGTTTTCACCGCGAATGATTTCAACGGCGAGATAGGTGTAATCATCCTTCAGGAACTGGACCAGATCGGTTTCGCGGTTGATCAGAATAGGGGTGATGTGCTGGCGCAGGTAGTGTTTGAAGTAGTGGCGCAGCCAGGTCTGCTGGTTGGCGGAGAGCTGGCGTTCGTTGATCAGGAAGATTTGGTTGCGGGCCATCTCCAGCAGCAGCTCGTTGTAGAGACCATCAAACTCCTGATCGGCCTTCATGACGCGCGCCTGAATTTTGCCCAGCAGATGGCGCGAGTGGGAATTTAAACCCTGCTCTTCGCTGATGATGATCCGCCGCTTCAGTTCGGCAAAGCGAACCTTATAGAACTCATCCAGGTTATTGGAATAGATACCTAAAAAACGCATGCGCTCGATCAGCGGGTTACTTTTGTCTGCCGCTTCCTGAAGTACACGCTCGTTAAATGCTAACCAGCTTAGCTCTTTCTCGATATATAACTTTTCCTGACCCATTACAGCTCACACTCCAGTTCAATCACAGGACGTGGTAAATCCGTCTCGTCCTTATTATGGCGAGCATTTCCACGATATGTCCAACAGTGCCAGAAAAGTATGACAGTTATTTTTTTTGTTGGGTTTTTTAGAGGGTTGGGGAAGGGAATATCGGGTAAGCGCAGCGCCACCCGATATAAGAAACTACTCGTCGGCCGCATACCCCTGCGGGGGTAACTTCACGCCGTCCAGCCAGGCTGCGCCGTCGCGCATCTCCAGACGGCCGTCGACAAACCAGCTTACCACCAGCGGGTAAATGGCGTGCTCCTGAGTCTGCACGCGTTCGGTTACGTCATCTTCGGCGTCGCCGTCAAAAACCGGCACCTTCGCCTGCAGGATAACCGGGCCGCCGTCCAGCTCGTCGGTAACGAAATGCACGGAGGTGCCGTGCTCTTCATCGCCGTTTTCCAGCACCTGACGGTGGGTGTGCAGGCCGGGATATTTCGGCAGCAGGGAAGGGTGGATGTTGAGCAGGCGTCCGGCGTAGTGCTCCACAAATGCCGGGCTGAGGATCCGCATATAGCCCGCCAGCACCACAACGTCCGGCGCGTAGGCGTCTATTTCCTGCATCAGCTCGCGGTCAAAGGCTTCACGCCCCGCGAACTGGCTGGCTTCCAGCGCGTGCGCGGGAATATTCGCCTCCCGCGCGCGCTCAAGGCCGAATGCGTCGGCCTTGTTGCTGAATACTGCCCGAATGGTGCCATTGATTTTCTTCTGTTTGCAGGCGTCGATGATTGCCTGCAAATTGCTTCCACTGCCGGAAATGAGCACCACGATGTTTTTCATTCAATAACCACGCGCTGTTCGGAATCAGAGGCTTTAATCGTACCAATTTTCCACGCGTTTTCACCCTTCTCATTCAGGAACGTAACCGCTTTGTCCGCTTCGCTTGCAGGCAGGGCGATCAGCATGCCCACGCCGCAGTTAAAGGTGCGGTACATTTCATGAGAGCTGACGTTGCCCGCGGTCTGCAGCCAGTTGAAGACGGACGGCCATTGCCATGAGGATTCGTCGATCAC
>CAMKZP010000029.1 GCA_946477805.1 uncultured Enterobacter sp. | reverse complement strand
CACGCTGGCCTGCATGGAGAGTGTGGTCGATAGCTGGTATTGTGCTCCTCTGGAAGGGCCGCGCGGCGCCACTGCTGAGCAGTTGATGGAACATCTTGGCAAAGGCAAAATCTACGCTAGCGTGGTTGAGGCCTGGCGCGCCGCGATGGCGGAGGCTAAACCAGAAGATACCGTGCTGGTGTGTGGGTCCTTCCACACCGTAGCACATGTCATGGAAGTGATGGACGCGGGGAGAACCGGTGGCGAGTAAGTTTCAGAACCGTTTAACAGGAACCATTGTGCTGGTCGCGCTCGGGGTGATTATTCTCCCTGGGCTGCTCGACGGGCAGAAGAAGCATTACCAGGATGAGTTTGCAGCCATTCCATTAGTCCCGAAAGCGGGCGATCGCGATGAGCCGGATATGCTGCCAGCCGCAACCCAGGCGCTTCCCGCTCAGCCGCCGGAAGGCGCGGCGGAAGAGGTGCGTGCGGGGGATGCCGCCGCGCCGTCGCTCGATCCATCGCGTCTGGCGGCGAACGGTAACATTGCGATCGATCCGGTGCCGGTAGAGCAGCCTAAGCCTGTGGAAAAACCGAAACCGGTTGAGAAGCCGCAGCCGAAGCCGCAGCGGGATAAAGCGGCCGAGCAGCTGGCTGCCGCCTCAGAGACGCCGCCGCCGGCAAAACAGGACGCGGCACCGACCGGAAAAGCCTACGTTGTTCAGCTCGGCGCGTTGAAAAACGCCGATAAAGTCAACGAGGTGGTGAGCAAACTGCGCGGCGCGGGTTTCCGCGTTTACACTTCACCCACCACACCGGTGCAGGGTAAAATCACCCGCATTCTCGTCGGCCCTGATGCCTCTAAGGATAAGCTGAAAGGGTCGCTGGGCGAGCTGAAGCAGATCTCCGGTCTGAGCGGCGTGGTGATGAACTACAGCGCGAACTGATTAGATTTACTCCCCTCACCCTGACCCTCTCCCCAAAGGGGAGAGGGCCGGGGTGAGGGGAGCAGGCGTCCGCAGAGGCGTCAAAAGCACCGGGCGTTGAGCATTTTTTCAGCGCCTTTTTTATTTACGCGCGGGAAGGAAATCCCTACGCAAACGTTTTCTTTTTCTGTTAGAATTCGCCCCGAACTGGATGACAGGGCGTTTAATCGTGGGACACATATGGTCTGGATTGATTACGCCATCATTGCGGTGATTGGTTTTTCCTGTCTGGTTAGCCTGATCCGTGGCTTTGTTCGTGAAGCGTTATCGCTGGTGACATGGGGTTGTGCTTTCTTTGTTGCCAGTCATTACTACACGTACCTGTCCGTCTGGTTCACGGGCTTTGAAGATGAACTGGTCCGAAACGGAATCGCCATCGCGGTGCTGTTTATCGCGACGCTGATTGTCGGCGCTATCGTCAATTACGTGATAGGCCAGCTGGTCGAGAAAACCGGTCTGTCAGGAACGGACAGGGTGCTCGGGATCTGTTTCGGGGCGTTGCGAGGCGTGCTGATTGTGGCCGCGATACTGTTCTTCCTGGATACCTTCACCGGGTTCTCGAAAAGCGAAGACTGGCAGAAATCGCAGCTCATTCCAGAGTTCAGCTTCATCATCAGATGGTTCTTTGACTATCTGCAAAGCTCGTCGAGTTTCTTGCCCAGAGCCTGACAGGCTCTGAGATGTGGCTTAACGAGGAAAAGACGAATGTGCGGTATTGTCGGTATCGCCGGTTTCATGCCGGTTAACCAGTCTATTTATGACGCATTATCGGTGCTTCAGCACCGTGGACAGGACGCTGCGGGCATCATCACCATCGATGCACACAACTGCTTCCGTTTACGTAAAGCAAACGGCCTGGTAAACGATGTGTTTGAAGCCCGCCATATGCAGCGCCTGCAGGGTAATATGGGGATTGGTCACGTTCGTTATCCTACTGCCGGCAGCTCCAGCGCCTCTGAGGCACAGCCTTTCTACGTCAACTCTCCTTACGGCATCACGCTTGCCCACAACGGCAACCTGACCAACGCCCATGAGCTGCGTAAAAAGCTGTTTGAAGAGAAACGCCGCCACATTAACACCACCTCTGATTCAGAAATCCTGCTCAACATTTTCGCCAGCGAGCTGGATAACTTCCGTCACTACCCGCTGGAAGCGGATAACATTTTTGCCGCCGTTGCCGCGACAAACCGCCTGATCCGCGGCGCCTACGCCTGCGTGGCGATGATTATCGGCCACGGTATGGTCGCCTTCCGCGATCCTAACGGTATTCGCCCTCTGGTGCTCGGCAAGCGTGACCTGGGCGATGGGCGTACCGAATACATGGTGGCCTCCGAAAGCGTGGCGCTGGACACCCTGGGCTTTGAGTTCCTGCGCGACGTCGCGCCGGGCGAAGCGGTCTATATTACCGAGAAGGGCCAGCTGTTTACCCGCCAGTGTGCAGACAACCCGGTGAGCAACCCGTGCCTGTTTGAATACGTCTACTTTGCGCGTCCGGATTCGTTCATTGACAAAATTTCCGTCTACAGCGCGCGCGTCAGCATGGGCACAAAGCTCGGCGAAAAGATTGCCCGCGAGTGGGACGATCTGGATATCGACGTGGTGATCCCCATCCCGGAAACCTCCTGCGATATCGCGCTGGAAATTGCCCGTATTCTGGATAAACCGTACCGCCAGGGCTTCGTGAAGAACCGCTACGTTGGCCGCACCTTTATCATGCCGGGCCAGCAGCTGCGCCGTAAGTCCGTGCGTCGCAAGCTGAACGCCAACCGCGCGGAGTTCCGAGATAAAAACGTCCTGCTGGTGGATGACTCCATCGTGCGCGGCACCACCTCAGAGCAGATTATCGAAATGGCGCGCGAGGCCGGCGCGAAGAAAGTCTACCTGGCCTCTGCGGCACCGGAAATTCGCTTCCCGAACGTGTACGGCATCGATATGCCAACCGCCACGGAGCTGATTGCTCACGGCCGTGAAGTGGACGAAATTCGCCAGATCATCGGCGCCGACGGCCTGATTTTCCAGGATCTGAACGATCTTATCGACGCGGTGCGCGCCGAAAACCCGGACATTCAGCAGTTCGAATGCTCGGTGTTTAACGGCGTGTACGTGACCAAAGACGTTGACCAGCAGTATCTCGACTACCTTGACTCTCTGCGTAACGACGATGCTAAAGCCGTCCAGCTGCAGAACGATCTCGAAAGCTTAGAGATGCACAACGAAGGTTGATGCTTCTGCAGGTGAGGGCAGCCGCCCTCACTTGCAACTCCCTCTAAAATCCTGCACAGTCAGCCCTGAAATCATTCAGGGCGAATATCATGAAACGACTTATTGTTGGGCTTAGCGGTGCCAGTGGTGCCATTTACGGCGTACGCCTGCTACAGGTGCTGCGCGACGTATCTGAGGTGGAAACCCATTTGGTCATGAGCCAGGCGGCGCGACAGACCCTCTCACTTGAAACCGATTACTCCCTGCGTGACGTGCAGTCTCTCGCAGACGTAGTGCACGATGCCCGTGATATCGCGGCCAGTATCTCATCAGGCTCGTTTAAAACGGCGGGGATGGTGATTCTGCCCTGTTCAATCAAAACCCTCTCCGGGATTGTGAACAGCTATACCGATACGCTGGTGACGCGTGCGGCAGACGTGGTGCTGAAGGAGCGCCGCCCTCTGGTGCTTTGCGTGCGAGAAACGCCGCTGCACCTGGGACACCTGCGTTTGATGACCCAGGCCGCGGAGCTGGGTGCGGTTATCATGCCGCCGGTTCCCGCGTTCTACCACCGTCCGGCCTCTCTGGATGACGTGATTAATCAAACGGTCAACCGCGTGCTGGATCAGTTTGATATTGACCTGCCGGAAGATTTGTTCACCCGCTGGCAGGGGGCGTAAACCTGTGCACCCGCAGGGTGCATGAAAAGCCAGCGTGCCCTGTTTCAGGGCAAAACTGCAACCGCGATCATATCCTCGACATTTAATTCGTTTTTTCCCTTTTTCTCTCTCCGGTTCGTTCGGCAGACCTGCTATCTTTCCTCATTAAGGCAATATCGCAACGTTTTATTAACATATTTAACGTCGAATTTTTGACCAGACGGCAATGTGGCATAAGACCTGCAAGAGACGCCTGCACTACAACACACAACGCAAACCATAATAAAATCACGGTACTTGAGGGTAAATGTATGAAGAGGACGGTTCTGGCTCTGTCTTTGCTCGTGGGGTTAAGCGCGGCAGCAGGTAGCTACGCGGCGCTGCCACAAACGGTACGTATCGGTACGGACGCAACCTATGCGCCATTCTCCTCCAAGGATGCGAAAGGCGACTTCGTTGGCTTTGATATCGATCTGGGAAATGAGATGTGCAAACGCATGGAGGTGAAATGCACATGGGTGGGCAGCGACTTTGACGCGCTGATCCCGTCGCTGAAAGCCAAGAAAATTGACGCCATTATCTCCTCCCTCTCCATCACTGAAAAACGTCAGCAGGAGATCGCCTTCTCTGAGAAACTCTACGCGGCGGATTCTCGTCTGATTGCCGCCAAAGGCTCTCCGATACAGCCGACCATTGACTCGCTGAAGGGCAAGCATGTGGGCGTGCTTCAGGGCTCTACTCAGGAAGGCTTCGCCAACGCCAACTGGCGTGAGAAGGGCGTGGACGTGGTGGCCTACCAGAACCAGGATCTGATTTACTCTGACCTGGCGGCAGGCCGTCTTGATGCGGCGTTCCAGGATGAAGTCGCCGCGAGCGAAGGCTTCCTGAAGCAGCCGGCAGGCAAAGAGTTTGCCTTCGCGGGCCCGTCCGTTAAGGACAAAAAATTCTTTGGCGACGGCACCGGCATCGGCCTGCGCAAGGATGATACCGAGCTGAAAGCCGCCTTCGACAAAGCTTTTACCGAGCTGCGTAAAGACGGTACCTACGACAAACTGGCGAAGAAATATTTCGACTTCAACGTCTACGGTGACTAATGCACGGCGGTAATGCACCGATAAAGTGCATTGCCGGTGCGAATGATCCAATATGGTGCAATTGATGCACTGTATTGGATCGCTGTGTGCATACTTAAGCATTTCAAATGCAAAAAATCCCGCCTCTCAGCCATTATTCTTTGCCTGAAAGCGTGGATTGATGGCACATTAGCAGCACCCCGTCGTCGTAAAAACGCGTATGAAGACAGTTTGTTGAGGATAGATATGAAAAAACTAGCATTGTCACTTTCACTGGCTCTGGCCCTTTCCAGCGCCACCGCGGCATTCGCTGCCATTCCGCAAAAAATTCGTATTGGTACCGATCCAACCTATGCCCCGTTCGAATCGAAGAATGCGAAGGGTGAACTGGTGGGTTTTGACATCGATCTGGCTAACGAGCTGTGCAAACGCATCAAAGCACAATGTACCTACGTTGAGAACCCGCTGGATGCGCTGATCCCGTCGCTGAAAGCGAAGAAAATCGACGTCATCATGTCCTCTCTCTCCATCACTGAAAAACGCCAGCAGGAGATTGCCTTCACCGACAAACTTTACGCGGCAGATTCTCGTCTGGTGGTGGCAAACGCCTCTGACATTCAGCCGACGATTGAGTCCCTGAAAGGTAAGCGCGTGGGCGTGCTGCAGGGCACCACGCAGGAAACCTACGGCAACGAGCACTGGGCGCCGAAAGGAATTGAAATCGTCTCCTACCAGGGCCAGGAAAATATCTACGCTGACCTGACGGCAGGCCGTATCGATGCGGCATTCCAGGATGAAGTCGCGGCAAGCGAAGGCTTCCTCAAGCAGCCGGTGGGTAAAGATTACAAGTTCGGCGGCCCGTCCATTAAGGACGAGAAGCTCTTTGGCGTGGGTACCGGCATGGGCCTGCGTAAAGAAGACAACGAGCTGCGCGAGGCGCTGAATAAAGCCTTTGCCGAAATGCGTGCAGACGGCACCTACGACAGGCTGGCGAAAAAGTATTTCGACTTTAACGTCTACGGCGGCTAATCGCCCCGGCGAATAACGTGCGGCCCCTCCCGCTGCGGGAGGGGAAAAGACACGGTTCCACCACTCACGACACGACAGGGCACGCGGTATGCTGTACGGATTTTCTGGCGTTATTCTACAAGGCGCGCTTGTCACCCTTGAGTTGGCTATCAGCTCCGTGGTTCTCGCGCTGCTGATAGGCCTTGCGGGCGCGGGCGCGAAGCTGTCGGCCAATAAACCGCTGGCGATAATTTTCGAAGGCTACACCACGCTGATTCGCGGCGTTCCAGACCTGGTGCTGATGCTGCTGATTTTTTACGGCCTGCAGATTGCGCTCAACGGCGTGACGGACGCGGTCGGCATGGATCAAATTGATATCGACCCGATGGTGGCCGGTATTATTACCCTCGGTTTCATCTACGGCGCGTACTTCACGGAAACCTTCCGCGGCGCCTATATGGCGGTGCCGAAAGGGCACATTGAAGCGGCAACCGCCTACGGGTTTACCTCCTCACAAACCTTTCGCCGGATCATGTTCCCCGCCATGATGCGCTTTGCGCTACCGGGCATCGGTAACAACTGGCAGGTTATCCTCAAGGCAACGGCGCTGGTCTCTCTGCTTGGTCTGGAAGACGTCGTCAAAGCGACCCAGCTGGCGGGGAAAAGCACCTGGGAGCCGTTCTATTTTGCGGTGGTATGTGGCGTGATTTACCTGGTCTTTACGACCGTCTCCAATGGTGTGCTGCTTCTGCTCGAACGTCGCTACTCCGTGGGTGTGAAGAGGGCTGACCTGTGATTGAGATTATTCAGGAATACTGGAAATCGCTGCTGTGGACCGATGGCTATCGCTTCACCGGCGTGGCCATTACGCTCTGGCTGCTGATTTCTTCCGTCGTGATGGGCGGCATTCTGGCGGTGTTTCTCGCCATTGGCCGCGTATCGAACAACAAATACATCCGCTTCCCGATCTGGCTGTTTACCTACGTGTTCCGCGGTACGCCGCTGTACGTGCAGCTGCTGGTCTTCTATTCGGGAATGTACACGCTGGAGATTGTGAAAGGCACCGAGATGCTGAACGCCTTCTTCCGCAGCGGCCTGAACTGTACGGTGCTGGCGTTAACCCTGAATACCTGCGCCTATACCACCGAGATTTTTGCTGGTGCAATCCGCTCCGTGCCTTACGGTGAGATTGAAGCGGCGCGCGCGTACGGTTTCTCGTCGGTGAAGCTCTATCGCTGCATTATCCTGCCCTCGGCGCTGCGCATTGCGCTGCCTGCGTACAGTAACGAAGTGATTTTGATGCTGCACTCTACCGCGCTGGCCTTCACGGCGACAGTGCCGGACCTGCTGAAGATCGCGCGAGACATCAACTCCGCGACCTACCAGCCGTTTACCGCGTTTGGCATTGCGGCGGTGCTCTATTTAATTATCTCGTATGTATTGATTAGCCTGTTCCGCAAGGCTGAAAAACGCTGGCTGCAGCATATAAAACCTTCTTCGACGCACTGAGAAAGATGATGGCTGAGAACAAATTAAACGTTATTGATTTGCACAAACGCTACGGCGAACATGAAGTGCTGAAAGGGGTGTCGCTGCAGGCAAACGCGGGCGACGTGATCAGTATTATCGGCTCATCGGGCTCGGGTAAAAGTACCTTCCTGCGCTGCATCAACTTCCTCGAAAAACCGAGCGAAGGCCAGATCGTGGTGAGCGGGCAGGACATCAACCTGGTGCGTGACAAAGACGGCCAGCTGAAGGTGGCGGATAAAAACCAGCTGCGCCTGCTGCGCACGCGCCTGACGATGGTGTTCCAGCACTTCAACCTCTGGAGCCACATGACGGTGCTGGAGAACGTGATGGAAGCGCCGATTCAGGTGCTGGGCCTGAGCAAGCAGGAGGCGCGCGAGCGGGCGGTGAAGTACCTGGCGAAGGTGGGCATCGACGAGCGCCAGCAGATCAAATACCCGGTGCATCTCTCCGGCGGCCAGCAGCAGCGCGTCTCAATTGCCCGCGCGCTGGCGATGGAGCCGGAAGTGCTGCTGTTTGACGAACCAACCTCCGCGCTCGATCCAGAACTGGTCGGCGAAGTGCTGCGCATTATGCAGAAGCTGGCCGAAGAGGGCAAAACGATGGTGGTGGTGACCCACGAAATGGGTTTCGCCCGTAACGTCTCTAACCACGTTATTTTCCTGCATCAGGGAAAAATCGAGGAGCAGGGCCATCCGGACGAGGTGCTGGCAAACCCGCAAAGCCCGCGCCTGCAGCAGTTCCTGAAGGGATCGTTGAAGTAGGTTTTGCCTTTCGCCAGACCGCAGCGCGTTGTTATCGCCCGGTGGCGCTGCGCTTACCGGGCCTACAAAACCGTAGGCCGGGCAAACGCAGTGCCGCCCGGCATTCAGGCCGCACCGCACTCCAGCCGATACGCCCAGTCGTCATACCGCACGCCATTAATCTCGTAGGCCTTTTCCAGCACCTGCGTTCGCACAAACCCGGCTTTCTCGAGCACGCGCACTGAACCCCCGTTGTCCGCCAGCACGTACGCGTTAATCGCTTTTACGCCCGTCTGGTTAAACGCATATTCACACACCGCGCGCAGCGCCTCGCTGGCGATACCTTTTCCCTGCGCGGCAGGCACGACCGTATAGCCGATATCCGCCTCTTCGCGGTTCTCGAGGCTGATTTGCAGGCCAATGTCGCCAAGCGGCGTATCATCATCCCGTAAGCGAATCACAAAAACATGCGCCGCAGCGAGCCGCGCGGCAAACACGCGCCGGGTCTCTTTTTCCGGCGCAATAGCGGCCATGTAGCGCATGATGTCGCGATCTTCACGCAGCCTGCGGAAGAACGCCCAGTCAGAGGGTTCGAAAGGGGTGAGGTGAAGCCGGGGTGTGGTGATGGTTGCCATTGTTACGCCATATCATCGGAACATGGCCTGTGACTGTAGCATATTCACCGCACCACATCCCCCAGCGCCTCTTCCAGATCATACCATCGAAACGCAAACCCGGAGGCTTCTAATCTTTTCGGCAGGGCGCGCTGCCCGCCCAGCACCAGCACCGACGATTCTCCCATCAACAGGCGGATCGCTGGCGCGGGGACGCGCAGTATGGCCGGGCGGTGCAGGGCATGCCCCAGCGCATGCGCAAACTGCTCGTTGCGCACGGGGTATGGCGAGACCATATTAAACGGCCCGCGCAGGTCGTTATCGAGCAGCCAGAGAATGCCGTTCACCATATCGTCGATATGGATCCACGCCAGATACTGACGCCCGTTGCCGATCGGCCCGCCGAGCCCCAGCCTGAAAGGCGGGAGCATCTTGCCCAGAATGCCGCCTTTCGGCGCAAGCACGACGCCGGTGCGCAGCAGGCAGACGCGGGTAGTGTCGCTCTGCGCGGTACAGGCGATGCGTTCCCACTGCGCGCAGAGTTTATGGGTAAATTCGTTATGCGGCGGCTCCTCTTCGGTCACCACCACTTCGCCGAGATCGCCGTAATAGCCTGTCGCCGAACCCGAAATTAGCACCGACGGCGGCGTCTGGCTGTTGCGGATCAGCTCAGCCAGCTTCTCGGTGATGTTCCAGCGGCTGCTGCACAGCCGCTGTTTTTGCTCTTCCGTCCAGCGCCTGTCGGCGATGGGCTCGCCCGCGAGGTTAATGACGGCGTCAAAACCGTCCAGATCCTGCTTATCAGTCAACCCCTTCCAGAAGTCGACACCCGTTCCCAGCACCTGACGCGCCTTCTCCGGGCTGCGCGTGACCACGGTGACGTCGTGGTGCAACGCCTGCAGGCGGGGAATAAGATGACGACCAATCAGGCCTGTGCCGCCGGTCAGCAGAATCTTCATATAACCTCCAGGTTTACGCCTGGCGCTGCCAGCTTAACGTCATGGAGACGGAGTCGGCGTAGCGCAGGGCGTGAAGTTTATCGATCTCGACTTCAGCATAAGTGACCCAGTGATGCTCGCGTGCGATATCGAGCACATCCTGAGTTAATTTTTCCAGCAGGAAGAAACGGTTGTTTTCAACGTACTGGATGATGCTCTTGGTAATGGTGCGATAGTTCAGCGCATCGTTGATATCTTCGCTGGCGCGCGCCTTGTCTGCCGGGTAGTGGATCGTCACGTTCACCACGATATCCTGTCGGTTCGCGATCTCTTCCTCTTTGATGCCGATGAACGTGCGTAAGCGTAAGTTTTTTATTCGAATAATCGCGTCATGCTGTGACATTGCAGGTCTTCTCCGTATCAGTATTTACTCATCATAATACATGAGAGCGATGCCACTACCCAACGGGGGGTAGGGTCAAATCTGCTGGATTTTTTGCATGGCGCGCTCGGTCGCCGGGCGGGTGCGGATACGTTCAAACCAGTTATTCACGGCGGGGTAAGAGGCCAGATCGATCCGGTGTTTGTCATGGGTATTTACCCACGGCCAGCAGGCAATATCGGCAATGCTGTAGCGATCGCCTCCAAGCCACGGCGTTTTCTCCAGCCGACGGTTCAGCACGCCGTATAAGCGCTGGGTTTCAACCTGATAACGCTCAATGGCGTAGGGTATCGGCTGCGGCGCGTAGGCGGTGAAGTGATGGTTCTGCCCCAGCATGGGCCCGAGGCCGCTCGACTGCCAGAAAAGCCACTGCAGGGTGTGGTGGCGTTCGCGCAGCTCCCCGCTCAGCAGCTTGCCGGTTTTCTCCGCCAGATAGAGCAAAATTTCGCCAGATTCAAACAGGCTCAAGGGCCTGCCGCCGTCTGCGGGCAGGTTATCAATAATGGCCGGGATTTTATTGTTCGGGGATATCGCCAGAAACACGGGCCTGAACTGATCGCCTTTGCTGATATCAACGCGAATGATCCGGTAATCCAGCTCGGCTTCTTCCAGAAAGAGGGTGATCTTATGGCCATTTGGGGTAGGGGCATAGTAAAGGTCGATCATGCTCAACTCCTGTCAGTGCGAATAGTGATGCCATGAAAAATGAGTATAGGTGCTTGTTGTAAATCGTGAGTTTTCATCAGGTGACAGCGGCGCAAAGAGATTATATGTTGAGTAAAAACCGATCAGCCGATGAGGATGTTATGAACCAGCCTGCGATTACCCTGTGGTCCGACTCCAGCTATTTTTCCCCTTACGTTCTGAGCGCCTGGGTTGCGCTGGCGGAAAAAGGGCTCTCTTTTAGCCTGAAGACGGTCGATCTCGACAGCGGCGAGCATCTCAAACCGCAGTGGCAGGGCTACGCACTTACGCGACGGGTGCCGATGCTGCAAATCGACGACTTTGAGCTGAGTGAATCCTCCGCGATCGATGAATACCTTGAAGATCGTTTTGCCCCGCCGGAGTGGGAGCGCATTTATCCTCACGATCTGCAAAAGCGCGCCCGCGCGCGTCAGATCCAGGCATGGCTGCGCAGTGACCTGGTGCCGATCCGCGTTGAACGCTCCACAGACGTGGTTTTTGCCGGGGTGAAAAAGCCCGCCCTGAGCGCGGACGGCCTTGCCAGCGCGCAAAAGCTGATTGAAACAGCCTCTACGCTGCTGGCTCACGGCAATCCGAACCTGTTTGGCGAATGGTGTATCGCCGATACCGATCTGGCGCTGATGCTAAACCGCCTGATCCTCAACGGCGACGCGGTGCCGCAGCTGCTGGTGGATTATGCCGCGTTCCAGTGGCAGCGCGCCTCGGTGCAGCGCTATGTGGCACTCTCCGCTAAGCGCGCGGGCTGATAAGCCCTGACGCTTCAGGTATGATAGGGGCAGTCTGTTTTCCCGAGGAGTGACTGATGAAACTGATGTTTGCGTCGGATATCCATGGATCGCTGCCCGCTACCGAGCGTGTTCTCTCTCTGTTTGAGCAAAGCGGGGCGCAGTGGCTGGTGATTCTGGGCGACGTGCTGAACCACGGCCCGCGAAATGCCCTCCCGGAAGGCTATGCCCCCGCGCAGGTGGCTGAAAAGCTGAATCAATACGCCTCGCGGATCATAGCCGTTCGCGGCAACTGCGACAGCGAAGTCGATCAGATGCTGCTGCAGTTTCCCATTACCGCCCCGTGGCAGCAGGTAGTGCTGGAAAAATGCCGCTTTTTTTTAACGCATGGACATCTTTTTAGCCCGGACAACCTCCCCGCGCTCGCCGCTGGCGATGTCCTGGTTTACGGTCATACTCATATTCCGGTGGCAGAAAAACGCGGCGAGATTTATCACTTTAATCCCGGTTCCGTCAGCATCCCGAAAGGCGGCTACGCGGCAAGCTACGGTATGCTTGTCGAGAATACATTAAGCGTTATCGCACTTAATGATCAGCAAGTTATTGCGCAGGTAACGATTAATCCGTAAGTTACACCTCAACTGCAAACGCGCCGAAAGAGCGCTTAGACGAGAAGGTTTCCCGATGGTGGAGCAGAGTCATTTGGCAAGTACAGAGTGGGTTGACATTGTCAGCGAAGAGAATGAAGTGATCGCGCAGGCCAGCCGCGAACAAATGCGTGCGGAACGCCTGCGTCACCGCGCGACGTACATCGTTGTGCATGACGGCATGGGCAAAATTCTGGTCCAGCGCCGCACGGACACCAAAGATTTTCTCCCCGGTATGCTGGATGCCACTGCCGGCGGCGTTGTGCAGGCAGATGAAGTGCTGCTCGATTCCGCTCGTCGCGAAGCGGAAGAAGAGCTAGGCATTGCCGGCGTGCCGTTTGCCGAACACGGCCAGTTCTATTTCGAAGACCAGCACTGTCGCGTCTGGGGCGGGCTGTTCAGCTGCGTGTCCCACGGGCCTTTCGCGCTGCAGGAAGAAGAGGTGAGCGAAGTCAGCTGGATGACGCCGGAAGAGATCACCGCGCGCTGTGACGAGTTCACGCCGGATTCGCTGAAAGCGCTGGCGCTGTGGATGACCCGCAACGCCAAAAATGAATCTGCGAAACCGGAAAACAAACCGGAAAAAGAAGAAGAGGCCGAGTAGCCTTAGCAGCTCTCCCTCAGGCACAGGCTGGACGCGATGGGTTTATGGTCGCGCCAGTCTCCGCCATTCAACCGCTCCAGCAGCGCTTTCCCCGCCTCCATACCAATTTTACGATGCGGTACCGCCATTGTTGTCAGCGGCGGCTGGCAGACCCGGCTCACGTCGCTGTCGCCAAAACCCACCACCGCGAGATCGTCCGGCACTTTGATGCGCCGGCGCTGGCACTCGTAGAGCGCCCCGCAGGCCAGCTCGTCCGAGACGCACACCAGCGCATCCAGCTCCGGCCACGCCAGCAGGAATTCAGGCAGCTGCGCCGCGCCGGTGGAAAAGCTCGGCGGCATGGCGGCATTAATGACTCTGTTTGGTGACATATGGTGGCGAAGCATGGCCTTATACCAGCCCTGCAGATGCTGCTGGAAAATCCACTGTTCCTGGTTGGCGCACAGCAGGCCAATATTCTGGTAGCCGCGCTGAATCACCATTTCCGTCAGCTCATACATGGCGGCGACGTTATCGATCCCGATGTTCATATCGATTGGATCTGCTCGCATCGCGCCCATCTCCATCACCGGAATGGAGGCGTTTTTAAGCCAGTGGCGCACGGTGTCGGTATGCTCCACGCTGAGCAAGATGGCGGCGGCAATGTTCGATGCCAGCAGCGTTTCAAGCAGCTTCTCTTCCTGCTCAAGCCGATGCTGAGACTCCGCCAGCATGATCTGGTATCCGGCAGGCTGCAGCACCTGCTGTAGCCCTGCAAACATCTCCGAGCAGCCGGATTCGGAGAGGTTGGGAACCACCATCGCAATCGTCCAGGACGACGCCGAGGCCAGCGCGCTGGCAGCAAGATTGGGCATATATCCCAGCTCCTGCACGGCCGCTTCAATCTTTTCTCGCAGTTTATCGGAAACCTGTTCAGGCGTGCGGAGCGCACGGGACACGGTCATTGTGCCCACCCCGGCAAGCTGTGCCACATCGGCGAGCGTCACTTTACCGGTACTGCGTCGTTTTCGGGTTAGAGACATACATCTTCCTGCTGACAGGACGCGACAAATTTCATCCTTCGCTTCACGTGACAGGCAGTATACGCCTTAAATCCCTTTTTTTGCTGTGTTTTCAAATCGTGATGGTAATTTGATAGCGCTATCACACTTTCTGTATGTTACCGATTGGTAGCGCTATCTTTGTGATCGCGATCGCAGCCAATGCGTGATGTGTTGAATAAAGTTTGCTCATCTTTTGCGGTGTGGCCGGAGGGTAAAATGCTTAAAAAGTGGATATATGATACAACCATCACGCTTGAGGAGAGCGTAGAGAACTGGCCGCAGGCGCTGGAGCTGTGCGCGAAGCCGCTGCTGGATTTAGAGGTGATTTCGCCAGAATACGTCACCGCCATCATCGAGCAGCATCACGCGTTAGGGCCCTATTACGTGCTGGCACCGGGGCTGGCGATGCCGCACGCGCGGCCGGAGGAAGGGGCGAAGGGACTCGGCCTCTCATTATTAAAACTGAAACAGGGCGTCTCTTTTGGTGCCGGTGAGTTTGACCCCGTCGATACCATAGTCATGCTGGCGGCACCGGACAAACATAGCCATATCGACATGATCTCCGCCCTCGCGGAATTATTTTCCAGCGACGAGGATATGGCTGTCTCTTATACACATCTCCGAGCCCACGAGACAGGC
>CAMKZP010000028.1 GCA_946477805.1 uncultured Enterobacter sp. | reverse complement strand
GCAGATCGCTTCCGGCAGCGCGATGATCGTCGATCTGAACACCAACAAGGTGATCTACGCCAGCCACCCGGATCTGGTGCGCCCGATCGCCTCGATAACCAAATTAATGACCGCGATGGTGGTGCTTGACGCACGGCTGCCGCTGGACGAAAAGCTGAAGGTGGACATCAGCCACACGCCGGAGATGAAGGGGATTTACTCTCGCGTGCGCCTGAACAGTGAAATCAGCCGCAAGGATATGCTGCTGCTGGCGCTGATGTCGTCTGAGAACCGCGCCGCGGCAAGCCTGGCGCACCACTATCCGGGCGGCTACGACGCATTTATTCGTGCAATGAATGCCAAGGCTAAATCGCTGGGGATGACCAACACCCGCTATGTGGAGCCGACCGGGCTGTCGATTCATAACGTCTCGACGGCGCGTGACCTGACGAAAATGCTGATTGCCAGCAAGCGGTATCCGCTCCTGGGCCAGCTCAGCACCACGCGTGAGGATATGGCGACCTTCTCCAACCCGGCGTACACGCTGCCGTTTCGCAATACCAACCATCTGGTGTACCGCGAGAACTGGAACATTCAGTTGACCAAAACCGGCTTTACCAATGCGGCGGGTCACTGTCTGGTGATGCGCACCGTGTTTAACGGCAAGCCGGTAGCGCTGGTGGTGATGGATGCCTTCGGCAAATACACCCACTTCGCGGACGCCAGCCGCCTGCGCACCTGGATTGAGACCGGGAAAGTCCAGCCGGTTCCGGCCGCGGCGCTGACCTATAAAAAGCAGAAAGCGGAACAGATGGCGACCGCGCAGAACGACTGAGCCGTTAGCGCGCGCTGATACCCTCACCTCGGAAGGGAGAGGGAGTAAACACTAAAAACGGTAACCAGGTTACCGTTTTGCTTTTATTCCGGCAGCGTCCAGTCGCCGTCGTTGAGCGGGCGCTGCATTATCAACGTATCCCGCCAGTCGCCTTTTTTGTAGCCTACGCTCCTGAGCTGACCGACAATCTCAAAGCCGTGCTTTTTATGCAGGCGCAATGAGCCCGAGTTGTTATTACCATCGCCAACCACGGCAATCATCTGCCGCCACGGACCCTGTTCGCAGCGCGCAATCAGCGCGCTCAGCAGCGTGGAGCCAAAACCGCGCGCGGTGGTGCTGGCATCCACGTAAATAGATTCTTCAATGGTGTAGCGATAGGCATGGCGTGGGCGATAGGGGGTGGCGTAGCAATAGCCCACCACGATCCCCCGATACAGCGCTACCAGCCACGGCAGCCCGTGCCCGGCAACGCTTTTCATCCGCTGACGCATCTCTTCGACGGTAGGGGGGACTTCCTCGAACGAGGCCCGCCCGTGAAGCACATGCCAGGCATAGATAGCCGCAATAGCATGCACATCGTCGGGAAGGGCGTCGCGCACTTCGACTTCGGTTTCGGATAAAACATCAACAGCCGACATGATGTGCCTGCTCCTCGTGATGGAAAGCCAGAGAAACGAATCTCTGGCGACAGGCACCTACTCTAGTACGTTTGAGACGTGCTTAACAATCTCTTAAATTTGGCTGCAGGAATTAATCAGACGCTTGCGATACGTGCTGCTCCGGTTCTGCACTATCTCTCCAGTATTTCTTCCGCGTTGTCTTACCGATGCCGGGGTTCATGCTGTTTGTAGGGTCATTCTCCCGATAAAACTGCTTAAGCGTTTCCGGCGCCTTATAGAGATGCCCGACGTTATGTTCCGCCGGGTATTGCGCGCCGCGCGCGTTGAGCAGGGCCAGCATCTCTTCCTTCAGCGCGTGCGCGTCAACGCCTTTTTTGACGATGTAATCCTGGTGGAAGACGTAGCACATAAAGTGGCCGTAATAGAGCTTGTGCACCAGCTTGCTGTCGATCTCCGGCGGCAGGTGTTCAAACCATTCGGTGTCGTTACGGCGCAGCGCAATGTCCAGCGCCAGAATATCTTCCACCTCTTCAGAATGAACGGCCTGATAGCGAATGGCGGCACCGGCCGCGGCGAAGCGGTGCAGGAACGCCTTGCTGCCCTCTTCGGGCGTACAGGCAAAGAAATCCCCGTCGGCGGTGTTGAAAAATTCCTTAAGCCAGGCCTGCGCTTCGGCAATGCCGTCTCCCGCCATTTTCAGCAGCAGGTGGTGTTCATACTTATCGCGCCAGGTTTTCATTCGTTCCGGCAGGTGTGCCGGAAAAACGTTGCCCAGCTTCTGCATGAAGCGGTCGGTGAAGTGCGGCTTAAACAGCGACACTTTGTCGAGCATGGCGTCGGTGCGGCCCTTCATGGTGAAGAAGAACGGCATTTTGTCGGTGCCGAGCTTGTCGATCATCAGGAAGGTGTCTTTCCCGTAGCGCTCGGCGATATCGTAAATATCCCGGTGCATATACTCGCCCGCCACCGGCAGGTGGGTGAATTCCCCGAGAATATGACGGCGAATTTCGGTCAGCACCTCTGGCTGATTGGTGCCGATGTAAAATACCTGCTGTTTTTTCTCTGCCGGGAAGGTATCGAGGCGCACAGCAAAGACCGCGAGTTTACCCGCGCAGCCGGAGGATTCAAACAGGCGATCCGGGTCGGCGTTGTAGCGCGCCGGGGTATCAGCGTCGATGTCGCGCACGCGGGTGACGTAGTCGTGATCGTGGGCGTGGCGGCCGTCGTGCTGAACGTCCTCGTCCTTCACGCGGTCGTCGTCGAGCTTGCTGAGGATCTGCTCCGGCGTCACGCCGAGATCGATGCCAAGATGGTTCACCAGCGTCAGCTTGCCGTTTTCATCAATACGCGCAAACAGCGACATTTCAGTGTAAGCCGGGCCGCGCTGCACCAGCGAGCCGCCGGAGTTATTGCAGATCCCGCCGATCACCGAGGCGCCGATACAGGAGGAGCCGATCACCGAATGCGGCTCGCGCCCCAGCGGCTTGAGCGCTTTTTCCAGCGTGTAAAGCGTAGTGCCGGGGAAAGCCAGCACCTGCTCGCCTTTATCCAGCAGGTGCAGCTTGTCGAGGCGCAGGGTGCTGATAATCACGATGTCGCGATCGTAATCGTTGCCGTTCGGCGTGGAGCCTTCGGTCAGGCCGGTATTGGCAGCCTGCATGAGAATAATCTTGTCGGCGGCGACGCAGGCGCTCAGTACGCGCCACAGCTCCAGCAGCGTGCCGGGGAACACCACCGCCAGCGCGTCGCCCTGACCGGAGCGAAAGCCCTTGCGGTAGCGCGCCGTTTTGGCCGGGTCGGTAAGCAGGTGAGAGTGACCAACCAGGCGCGACAGTTCGTTAATAAATGTTTTGTTATCGTCAGTTCGAACAGAAGACATCTTCCACTCCTTGTGGTGGGGCAAATTTCTCGCTGTAAAGCATAGCGCGATTAACCGTTGAGCGGTCGGGTATTCACGAGAAAAATCAGAGAATAACCCTGCAAGGTTCAAAGGGTTTGTGGCACACTGCGCTTTTCGCACGGTATGGCCGAGATCGTCCGGCGGTTATTGATGAGAGAGTAAAACGACATGAAATGGCTATGTTCTGTAGGTGTCGCCGTGAGCCTGGCGCTGCAGCCTGCGCTGGCAGAGGAGATGTTTGGCAATCATCCGCTCACGCCTGAAGCCCGCGACGCGTTTGTCACGGAGTTGCTCAAGAAGATGACGGTCGATGAGAAGATCGGCCAGCTGCGTTTGATTAGCGTCGGCCCGGATAACCCGAAAGAGGCCATCCGTGAGATGATCAAAGAGAGCCAGGTGGGGGCGATTTTTAACACCGTCACCCGTCAGGACATCCGCAAAATGCAGGATCAGGCGATGGAACTCAGCCGCCTGAAAATTCCGCTGTTCTTCGCCTATGACGTGCTGCACGGCCAGCGTACCGTCTTCCCGATTAGCCTCGGCTTAGCCTCCTCCTTTAACCTTGATGCGGTGAAAACCGTCGGGCGCGTATCGGCATATGAAGCCGCCGATGACGGCCTGAATATGACCTGGGCGCCGATGGTGGACGTCTCCCGCGATCCGCGCTGGGGCCGCGCGTCGGAAGGCTTTGGGGAAGACACCTACTTAACGGCCACGATGGGCAAAACCATGGTGGAAGCGATGCAGGGCAAAAGCCCGGCGGACCGCTACTCGGTGATGACCAGCGTCAAGCACTTTGCGGCCTACGGCGCGGTTGAAGGCGGCAAAGAGTACAACACCGTCGACATGAGCCCGCAGCGCCTGTTCAACGACTACATGCCGCCGTACAAGGCGGGTCTGGATGCGGGCAGCGGTGCGGTGATGGTCGCGCTGAACTCGCTGAACGGCACCCCGGCCACCTCAGACTCCTGGCTGCTGAAGGACGTGCTGCGCGACCAGTGGGGCTTCAAGGGCATCACCGTCTCTGACCACGGCGCGATTAAAGAGCTGATTAAACACGGCACGGCGTCCGATCCGGAAGACGCGGTGCGCGTGGCGCTCAAGTCCGGCATTAACATGAGCATGAGCGACGAGTACTACAGCAAATACCTGCCGGGGCTGGTGAAGAGCGGCAAGGTGACGATGGCGGAGCTGGACGACGCCGCGCGCCACGTGCTGAACGTCAAATACGATATGGGGCTATTTAACGATCCTTACAGCCACCTGGGGCCGAAGGACTCTGACCCGGTAGACACCAATGCCGAAAGTCGTCTGCACCGCAAAGAGGCGCGTGAAGTGGCGCGCGAAAGCCTGGTGCTGCTGAAAAACCGCCTCGACACGCTGCCGCTGAAAAAATCGGGCACCATTGCCGTAGTCGGTCCGCTGGCCGACAGCAAGCGCGACGTGATGGGCAGCTGGTCCGCCGCGGGCGTGGCCGATCAGTCCGTCACCGTGCTGACCGGGATTAAGAGCGCCGTGGGTGAAAACGCGAAAGTGGTGTACGCCAAAGGGGCGAACGTCACCGATGATAAAGACATCGTCACCTTCCTCAATCAGTACGAGGAGGCGGTGAAGGTGGATCCGCGCACGCCGAAAGAGATGATTGACGAAGCGGTGAACGCGGCGAAGCAGTCTGACGTGGTGGTGGCCGTGGTCGGCGAGGCGCAGGGCATGGCTCATGAAGCCTCCAGCCGTACCGATATCACCATCCCGCAAAGCCAGCGTGACCTGATTGCAGCCCTGAAAGCCACCGGCAAGCCGCTGGTGCTGGTGCTGATGAACGGCCGCCCGCTGGCGCTGGTGAAAGAAGATCAGCAGGCTGACGCCATTCTGGAAACCTGGTTCGCCGGCACCGAAGGGGGGAACGCCATTGCCGACGTGCTGTTTGGCGATTACAACCCGTCAGGCAAGCTGCCGATGTCCTTCCCGCGCTCCGTCGGGCAGATCCCGGTCTACTACAGCCACCTGAACACTGGCCGCCCGTACAACGCCGATAAGCCGAACAAGTACACGTCCCGCTACTTCGACGAAGCCAACGGCCCGCTGTATCCGTTTGGCTACGGCCTGAGCTATACCACTTTTACCGTCTCTGACGTGAAAATGTCGGCGCCAACGATGACGCGTGACGGCAACGTGACGGCCAGCGTGGACGTGACCAATAGCGGCAAACGCGAAGGGGCAACGGTGATCCAGATGTACGTTCAGGATGTGACCGCCTCTATGAGCCGCCCGGTGAAGCAGCTGCGCGGCTTCGAAAAAGTTGCCCTGAAACCGGGCGAAACCAAAACCGTCAGCTTCCCGATTGACGTGGACGCGCTGAAGTTCTGGAACCAGCAGATGAAATACGATGCTGAACCGGGCAAATTCAACGTGTTCGTCGGCGTGGATTCCGCCCGCGTCAGCCAGGGCCAGTTCGAGCTGCAGTAACCTTTCCCTCCTCAGCATCCCCCGCCCGGCGGGGGATGCGTCTTTCCTTATGCTAAAAAGGCATTTTGACGGGTAAACGCGCCGTTTTAAGCTACGCTTTTCTCTCAAGCCTCTGAAAAAGGCGATAAAAAAATGAGGATTGCGCAATGACGATTACAAAGGGGATGTTTGGCTCTGCGGCGTTACTGGCGGCGCTGAGCCTGCCGCTTCATGCGGCGGAGCCCGTAAAGGTTGGCTCGAAGATTGATACCGAAGGGGCGCTGCTTGGCAATATCATTTTGCAGGTGCTCGAAAGCCACGGCGTGAAAACCGTCAATAAGGTCCAGCTGGGCACCACTCCGGTAGTGCGCGGGGCCATTACCTCCGGCGAGCTGGACATCTACCCGGAATATACCGGCAACGGGGCCTTCTTCTTCAAGGATGAAAACGATCCGGCCTGGAAAAACGCCAAAGCTGGCTATGAAAAAGTCAAAAAGCTGGATGCCGAACAGAACAAGCTGGTCTGGCTGACGCCAGCGCCTGCCAACAATACCTGGACCATCGCGGTGCGCAAAGATATTGCCGAGAAGGGCAAGCTGACCTCCCTTGAGGATCTCAGCCGCTATCTGAAAGAGAAGGGCGATTTCAAGCTTGCGGCATCGGCAGAATTTATCGAACGCGCGGACGCGCTGCCGGCCTTCGAAAAAGCCTACGATTTCAAACTCGACCAGGCCCAGCTGCTCTCTCTGGCGGGCGGGGATACGGCGGTGACCATCAAGGCGGCGGCGCAGCAAACCTCTGGCGTTAACGCGGCCATGGCCTATGGCACCGACGGCCCGGTGGCGGCGCTGGGGCTGCAAACCCTGACCGACCCAAAAGGCGTTCAGCCGATTTACGCCCCGACCCCGGTCGTGCGCGAGGCGGTGCTGAAAGCTTACCCGGACATTGCCGAATGGCTCAAACCGGTGTTTGAAAAGCTGGATGAAAAGACGCTGCAGCAGCTGAACGCCAGCATTGCGGTGGAAGGGCTGGATGCCAAAAAAGTGGCCGCCGATTTCCTGAAGCAACAAGGGCTTGTGAAGTAACGGGACAAGGCTGTGCCAATAAAATGTCATAACCGCGTGCTGCTGCTGTTGGCCTGTCTGGCCATCGCGGCGGTCGCGTTACCCTTTATCAGCGTCGCCCCTAACCGTCTGGTGTCGGGGGAGGCCCGCGCGCTCTGGCAGGTATGGCCGTCTACGCCAGCCCTCCTGGGGCTGACGCTCGCCGCTGTCGTTGCGCTGTCTTTCTGGTCAACGCGCACGGCGCGGTGGCTGACGCTGATCCTCGGTGAGGCCCTGTTCGTTGTGCTGTTCTGGAGCGCGGGGCTGGCGGCGACGCAGATGGTCTCCGTCGAAAGCCCTCTGGCGCGTACGTCGATCGGCAGCGGCCTGTGGCTGTGGCTGGCCCTGTGCCTGCTGGCCTGCAGCGACGCCGTTCGTCGCCTGACCGTAAAACCGGTCTGGCGCTGGCTGCTGAACGCGCAGATCTGGTGTCTCCCGCTGTGGCTGCTCTTTAGCGGCGAGCTGAATAACCTCTCGCTGCTAAAAGAGTACGCCAACCGTCAGGAGGTGTTTGACGGCGCGCTGGTGCAGCATCTGACCATCCTGATCGGGACGCTCTTCCCGGCGCTGCTGCTGGGCGTGCCGCTGGGGATGTGGTGCTATCGCCATCCCGCCCGGCAGGGGAGCGTTTTTGCCGTCCTCAACGTTATCCAGACCATTCCCTCCGTTGCGCTGTTTGGCCTGCTCATTGCCCCGCTGGCGGGCTTGGTAAAGTCATTCCCCACGCTGTCCGCTTTCGGCATCGCCGGAACCGGGTTAACGCCCGCGCTGATAGCGCTGGTGCTGTATGCGCTGCTGCCGCTGGTGCGCGGCGTGGTGGCAGGGTTAAGCCAGGTGGCGCCGGACGTGCTGGAGAGCGCCCACGCGATGGGAATGAGCGCGCGCCAGTGCTTCTGGAAAATCCAGCTGCCGCTTGCGCTGCCGCTGCTGGTTCGCAGCCTGCGGGTGGTGACGGTACAAACCGTCGGGATGGCGGTGATTGCGGCGCTGATCGGCGCGGGGGGCTTTGGCGCGCTGGTGTTCCAGGGGCTGCTCAGCAGCGCGCTGGATCTGGTGTTATTGGGCGTTGTGCCCACCATCGCGCTGGCGGTGGTGCTGGACGCGCTGTTTGCCCTGTGGCTCGCGCTGCTCAGGAGAAGAGCCAATGATTGAATTTCACGATGTGAGTAAAACCTTTGCGGGCCGCCCGGCGGCGAGCCACCTGAACCTGCATTTCGCCGAAGGGGCGTTTTCGGTGCTGATTGGCACATCGGGGTCGGGAAAATCCACCACTCTTAAGATGATAAACCGGCTGGTGGAGCACGACAGCGGGCAGATTCGCTTCGCCGGAGAGGAGATCCGCAGCCTGCCGGTGCTGGAGCTGCGCCGTCGGATGGGCTACGCCATTCAGTCCATCGGCCTGTTTCCCCACTGGACGGTGGCGCAGAACATCGCCACCGTGCTGCAGCTGGAGAAATGGTCGCGGGCAAAAATAGCGGCCCGCGTTGATGAGCTGATGGCGCTGCTGGGGCTGGAACCGGCGCTTCGCGAGCGCTATCCGCATCAGCTGTCCGGCGGGCAGCAGCAGCGGGTTGGCGTGGCGCGCGCGCTGGCGGCGGACCCTCAGGTGCTGCTGATGGACGAGCCGTTTGGCGCACTGGATCCCGTCACCCGCGCGGCGCTGCAGGCAGAAATGACGCGCATACACCGCATTCTCGGACGCACGATTATTCTCGTGACCCACGATATTGACGAGGCGCTGCGCCTTGCCGATCGCCTGGTGCTGATGGATCGCGGCGAGGTGGTGCAGCAGGGAACGCCGCTTGAGCTGCTGACCCATCCGGCGAATGATTTTGTGCGCGAGTTTTTTGGCCGCAGCGAGCTGGGCGTCCGGCTGCTCTCCCTGCGAACCGTGTGCGACTATATGCGGTTACCGGGGGAGCCGGCGAGCGGCGAGCCGCTGCATGCGCAGATGAGCCTGCGCGACGCGCTCTCCGCGTTCGTCGCCAGACAGTGCGAGGTGCTGCCCGTTTCGGACGCGCAGGGCGCGCCGTGCGGCACCCTGCATTTTCGCGATCTGCTGGCCGGGGAGGTGACGCGTGAAGTGCCTGCGTGATCCGCTAGTTTGGCTGGTAGCGCTCTTTGTGGCATTACTTTTCCTGATGCCGCACAGCGCCGGGCTGTTCAACGCGCTGTTTCCCGGACTGCCGCGCCCGGTCTATCAGCAGGAGAGCTTTATCAACCTGACCCTGGCGCACTTCTGGCTGGTGGCGATCTCCAGCCTGATCGCCATTGTCCTCGGCGTGGGGGCGGGTATTGCGGTGACGCGGCCATCGGGCCGGGAGTTTCGCCCGCTGGTGGAGACCATTGCCGCCATCGGTCAGACGTTTCCGCCCGTCGCCGTGCTGGCCATCGCCGTGCCGGTGATGGGGTTTGGTCAGGAGCCGGCGATTATCGCGCTGATTTTATACGGCGTGCTGCCCATTCTTCAGGGTACGCTGGCGGGCATGGCGGCCGTACCTGCCTCGGTGACGAGCGTGGCGGAGGGGATGGGCATGAGCGCGGGGCAAAGGCTTCGCAAAGTCGAGCTGCCGCTGGCGGCACCCGTTATCCTCGCGGGGGTTCGGACGTCGGTGATTATCAACATTGGGACGGCAACGATCGCATCGACGGTCGGCGCCAATACGCTGGGGACGCCGATTATCATCGGCTTAAGCGGTTTTAATACGGCCTACATTGTTCAGGGTGCGGTGCTGGTGGCGCTGGCGGCGATCGTCGTTGACCGCCTGTTCGAGCGCCTGGCGCTCTGGCTCAGCCGACACCGCCGCGAACAATGAACGAGTAACCCGCCAGCATCACGCCGCCGATCCCGCTTACGGCCATCAGAACAAAAAGGGTAATTACGGCCAGTTTGGTTGCCTTCATCATGTGCTCCTGTTGTTAACGGAACAATTATACGGTGAAGCGCAGCTGTTAATGAACCATTAAATGCCGTTACGGCTCAATGGGACCCAGAGCGTAGACGGGATAGCCATGCTCGCGCCACTCCGTCAGCAGCTGCTGCTGCGAGGCGGACGGCACTTCGCCGCACCAGACCAGCAGCGTCTGGCCGTCGAAAAGTTCAGGACGCAGCTGAGCCAGCGAGTGCGCAAGCACGTCCACGCGCCAGCCCTGCTGCGTGGCTATCCAGGCTTCCAGCCACAGACGGGTGGTGTCGTGCACGTTCCAGCCCACCACCAGCGCATCCTTGCCGCTCTTGTTTCTCGCCGAGGCAAGGCACACCGAAATATAGTTGATCAGCACGCCGTCGAGCATGCTCAGCAGCGCCTGTAAGGTCGACTGCTGGCACTGAAGGCGTCGGCGAAGCGGGATAAAAAGGTGGGTAATCAGGGTTTGGGCGGGGTGGTCCCGCCCCTGGTCTTTAATCCAGCCGCGTAAGCGCTGCAAATTACCGGCCTGCAGCAGCCTCAGCAGGGTTTCCTGCTGTTCGCGCCAGATAAGCTGGGTATCAGGATCGTCCGGGCTCAGCAGCGATTTCACTTTTCCGACCTGAACGCCGTTGTCGATCCAGCTTTTGATCTCGCGGATCCGGTCGATGTCCGCATCGTTGAAAAGACGATGCCCACCGTCGGTTCTCTGCGGCTTAAGTAGTCCGTATCTTCGCTGCCACGCCCGTAGGGTTACGGGATTGATATCACAAAGGAGTGCCACTTCACCTATCGTGTAAAGCGCCATATTCGCCCCCTGGCTTGCGCGTCCCCAGGTTAACTGTAGACCCACTTTGCCGAACCAGGAAGAGTTGAGTGTTTTTCGAACAAATAATGCGAAGCATGCGCGATGTGCGGCAAAAGGTGTGATGGCGGACACGAATTACAGCTTTTTTGGGGTGCTTCAAAGAAAGTTTACCGTCATCAGTGTATGTTACGCGTTTTCAGAGCGTGCGGTTTGTGAGTATGTACGAGTTTAATCTGGTGCTGCTGTTGCTTCAGCAGATGTGCGTGTTCCTGGTCATCGCCTGGCTGATGAGCAAAACGCGCCTGTTTATTCCGCTGATGCAAGTGACCGTTCGCCTGCCGCACAAGCTGCTCTGCTACGTGACGTTTTCCATTTTCTGCATTCTCGGCACCTACTTTGGCCTTCATATCGAAGACTCCATTGCCAATACGCGCGCCATCGGCGCGGTGATGGGCGGGCTGCTGGGCGGCCCCGTCGTGGGGGGGCTTGTCGGCTTAACCGGCGGCCTGCACCGTTATTCGATGGGCGGAATGACGGCGCTGAGCTGCATGATCTCCACCATCGTTGAAGGGCTGCTCGGCGGCCTCGTCCACAGCTATATGGTTAAACGCGGTCGCCCGGATAAGGTCTTTAGCCCGCTGACCGCAGGCGCCATTACCTTTGTGGCAGAGATGGCGCAGATGGCGATCATTCTGCTGATTGCCCGTCCGTTTGACGACGCCCTGCACCTGGTGGGCAGTATTGCGGCGCCGATGATGGTCACCAATACCGTGGGCGCGGCGCTGTTTATGCGCATTTTGCTCGACAAACGCGCCATGTTTGAGAAGTACACCTCAGCCTTTTCCGCGACGGCGTTAAAGGTCGCCGCCTCGACGGAGGGGATCCTGCGCCAGGGCTTTAACGAAGAGAACAGCATGAAGGTGGCGCAGGTGCTCTACCAGGAGCTGGATATCGGCGCGGTCGCCATCACCGACCGCGAGCGGCTTCTGGCCTTTACCGGCACCGGCGATGACCACCATCTGCCGGGCAAGCCTATTTCCTCAGCCTATACGCTGCGCGCCATTGAAACCGGGGAAGTGGTCTACGCCGACGGTAACGAGGTGCCGTACCGCTGCTCGCTGCATCCCCAGTGCAAGCTTGGCTCCACGCTGGTGATCCCGCTGCGCGGTGAAAACCAGCGGGTGATGGGCACCATTAAGCTTTACGAAGCGAAAAACCGACTGTTCAGCTCGATCAACCGCACGCTGGGGGAGGGGATTGCTCAGCTGCTCTCCGCGCAAATTCTGGCAGGGCAATACGAGCGTCAGAAGGCGCTGCTGACCCAGTCAGAGATCAAGCTCCTCCATGCCCAGGTTAATCCGCATTTCCTGTTTAACGCGCTCAATACGTTAAAAGCCGTCATCCGCCGCGACAGCGATCAGGCCGCGCAGCTGGTGCAGTTTCTGTCGACCTTTTTCCGTAAGAACCTCAAGCGGCCGTCGGAGATTGTCACCCTGGCCGATGAGATAGAGCACGTTAACGCCTATCTGCAGATTGAGCAGGCCCGCTTTCAGTCGCGTTTACAGGTGTCGTTATCCGTGCCGGAGGAGCTGGCGTACCAACATCTCCCGGCCTTTACCCTGCAGCCTATTGTGGAGAACGCCATCAAGCACGGCACATCGCAGCTGCTGGGAACCGGAGAGATCGCCATTTCCGCCAGCCGGTTTAACCACCATCTGGTGCTGAATATTGAAGATAACGCCGGGCTTTACGTTTCTTCCGCCTCGGGCGGGTTAGGGATGAGCCTGGTCGATAAACGCCTGCGCGCGCACTTTGGCGATAGCTGTGGCATCACCATCGCCTGTGAACCGGATCGGTTTACCCGCATTACCTTACGACTGCCGCTGGAGGAAAACGCATGCTGAGAGTGCTGATTGTGGATGATGAGCCGTTAGCACGGGAAAACCTGCGCGTGCTGCTGCAGGAGCACAGTGATATCGAGGTGATCGGAGAGAGCGCCAACGCCATTGAGGCCATTGGCGCCGTGCACACGCTGCGCCCGGACGTGCTGTTTCTCGATATCCAGATGCCGCGCATCAGCGGGCTGGAAATGGTCGGGATGCTCGATCCGGAGCATCGTCCCTACATCGTGTTTCTGACGGCGTACGATGAATATGCCGTCAAGGCGTTTGAAGAACACGCCTTTGACTACCTGCTAAAGCCGATAGAAGAGAAGCGCCTTGAAAAAACGCTCACCCGCTTACGGCAGGAGCGAACCGTTCAGGACGTCACGCTGCTGACGGAGCATCAGCAGCCTTTGAAGTTCATCCCCTGCACGGGGCATAGCCGAATTTATCTTCTGCAGATGGATGATGTGGCGTTTGTCAGCAGCCGCCTCAGCGGGGTGTACGTGACCAGCGCGGAGGGCAGCGAAGGGTTCACCGAGCTGACCCTGCGCACGCTGGAGAGCCGCACGCCGCTGATCCGCTGTCACCGCCAGTATCTGGTGAACATGGCGCACCTCAAGGAGATCCGTCTGGAAGAGAACGGCCAGGCAGAGCTGGTGCTGCGCGCAGGCCAAACGGTGCCCGTCAGCCGCCGCTATCTGAAGAGTTTGAAAGAGGCGATTGGCCTGTAAAGCTGGTACACTGCGCGGCATTGCAACATCGACGGTTAAAGGCACTCATGATTAGTAATGACATTCTTCGTAGCCTGCGCTACACCCTGAAAGCAAACAATAACGACATGGTGCGCATTCTCGCGCTGTCCGATATGGAAGCCACGTCGGCAGGTTTCGACACCTGGATGACCAAAGAAGATGAAGAGGGTTTCGTTCGTTGCCCCGACATTATTCTTTCGGGTTTCCTGAATGGCCTGATCTACGATAAGCGCGGCAAAGATGAGTCTGCGCCCGAGCTGGCGCTGGAGCGTCGCGTCAATAACAACACCGTGCTGAAAAAGCTGCGCATCGCGTTCTCGCTGAAAACGGACGATATTGTGGCCATCATGACCGAGCAAAAATACCGCGTGTCGGTGCCGGAAGTGACCGCGATGATGCGCGCGCCGGATCATAAAAATTACCGCGAGTGCGGCGACCAGTTTTTGCGTAATTTCCTGCGCGGGTTAACTCACCGGGTGCATCACCCGAAGGCGTGAAGGCGGTAGGGTGCGGCCTGATGCCTTCTCCCACGGGGAGAGGGAGAAAACACAATGCAAAAAAAAGCCGGAGATAATCTCCGGCTTTTTTGTTATTTCACCTGCTGACCCGGCTTCGCGCCTTCGTCAGGGCTGAGCAGGAAGATATCTTTTCCGCCAGGGCCTGCGGCCATCACCATCCCTTCCGAGATGCCGAAGCGCATTTTGCGCGGCGCCAGGTTGGCCACCATCACGGTCTGGCGGCCAATCAGCACCTGCGGATCGGGGTAGGCTGAGCGGATGCCGGAGAAGACGTTACGCTTCTCGCCGCCCAGGTCCAGCGTCAGGCGCAGCAGCTTGTCGGAACCTTCCACGAACTCCGCATTTTCGATCAGCGCCACGCGCAGGTCGACTTTGGCGAAATCATCAAAGGTGATGGTTTCCTGAATCGGATCGTCCGCCAGCGGGCCGGTTACCGGTGCCGCAGCCGCCTTCACCTCTTCTTTCGAGGCTTCAACCAGCGCCTCAACCTGCTTCATCTCGATGCGGTTGTACAGCGCTTTGAAGGCGTTCACCTTGTGGCCGAGCAGCGGCTGCTGGATCGCGTCCCAGGTCAGCTCGGTGTTCAGGAAAGCTTCCGCGCGCGCTGAAAGCTGTGGCAGAACCGGCTTCAGGAAGGTCATCAGCACGCGGAACAGGTTAATGCCCATAGAGCAGATGGCCTGCAGGTCCGCATCACGGCCTTCCTGTTTAGCGACAACCCACGGCGCCTGCTCGTCCACATAGCGGTTAGCCTGGTCGGCCAGGGCCATGATTTCACGCACCGCCTTACCGAACTCGCGCGCTTCCCACGCTTCGCCAATGGTGGCCGCCGCGTCGGTGAAGGTTTTGTACAGCGCCGGGTCCGCCAGCTCAGCGGCCATCACGCCGTCAAAACGTTTGGCGATAAAGCCCGCGTTGCGGGACGCCAGGTTCACCACTTTGTTCACGATGTCCGCGTTCACGCGCTGCACGAAATCTTCCAGGTTCAGGTCGATATCGTCGATGCGGGAAGAGAGCTTCGCGGTGTAGTAGTAGCGCAGGCTGTCCGCGTCAAAGTGGTTCAGCCAGGTGCTGGCCTTGATGAAGGTACCGCGCGATTTTGACATCTTCGCGCCGTTCACCGTCACGTAGCCGTGCACGAACAGGTTGGTCGGCTTGCGGAAGTTGCTGCCTTCCAGCATCGCTGGCCAGAACAGGCTGTGGAAGTAGACGATATCTTTGCCGATGAAGTGATACAGCTCGGCCGTGGAGTCTTTCTTCCAGTAGTCGTCAAAGCTTGTGGTGTCGCCGCGCTTGTCGCACAGGTTCTTGAAGGAGCCCATGTAGCCGATTGGCGCATCCAGCCAGACGTAGAAATATTTGCCCGGTGCGTTCGGGATTTCGAAACCGAAGTACGGCGCATCGCGGGAGATATCCCACTGCTGCAGGCCAGATTCAAACCACTCCTGCATTTTGTTCGCCACCTGCTCCTGCAGCGCACCGCTGCGGGTCCACGCCTGCAGCATTTCGCTAAAGGACGGCAGGTCGAAGAAGAAGTGCTCAGATTCACGCATCACCGGC
>CAMKZP010000027.1 GCA_946477805.1 uncultured Enterobacter sp. | reverse complement strand
TCTACACTCGACTAGTCGTCGGCAGCGTCAGATGTGTATAAGAGACAGGACATAGAAATTACCTTATTAAAAATTTGTTTTGCCTTCCGGCACGATGGTTGCGTTACAGATTTTTAAGCGATGAAGGAAGGGTCACTACGAAGGGTATCTATGGATAACAATCTGGACTGCTTAACTAAACTGCTTTAGGTCTGTGTAACAAACCGACGAACATAGTTATACCGATGTGGTAGATGAATGACAAGCGTTATTTTAAAGAAACATAAAAAAACCCCCGCTCGACGCGGGGATTTTTATTATTCCGTGGCGGCGACTGCCGCACTCCACGCCTGACTAAAGGCCTGGTGCTGGGAAGCCAGCGGCCCAATCAAGGTATTGTACTGACTCGCCTGCTGAGAGGTCGGGAACTGAATACCGTTGGAGACAAAGCTCACCTGGGTTCCCTGCGCAGCGATAAAATCACCCACCTGCACCAGCTGCTGGGTGAAAATCTGCGCGGCGGGGATCAGCGGTTGTAGCGCATCAGAAGGTTTCGTCACCACTTTCTCATACACCTTGTCGAACACCGGCTTAAGATCCTCGCCCTGCTTCAGGGCCGAGCGCGACGCATCGGCCTGCATTTTTGCGTTTTGCAGCTGCTGGCTCAGCACGCCGAGCGCACCGTTTGACTGGCGCAGCGGCTCACGCTGGGTCATATAATCCTGCGGCACGCGAATCGCATTCACGCTGTCCAGCACGGGACGCAGACCGGAGTCCATCGCCTGGCTCACCTGCTGCGAATAGCCATAAATGACGGCGTAATCAGACACGAAGGGGCCAAACTGTTTTTTCTGATCCGCAGTCAGCGTTGGCAGACGCTCGCCGCTGCGCATCACTGTATTCTGCAGAAAATCGATAAACGCTTTGCGCTGATCGCCTTCTTTATCAAAACACCCGCTCAGGCTAACTACCATTAACAGCGCCGCAACAGGCGCAAACCAGCGAGAGCAGGACTTTCCTGTCGCCATTTTAATACTCCTTTCACCCAAAAAAGCGCACACCGGCACACGCGTGCCCGACGCTCACAAGAATAGTCCAGGTCAGCCCGGCAAGATACTCTTTTCATGCAAAACGGCCATTCCCGTTTTATTTCTAAGCATTTACAAAATTATACCTGGTGGAGCCGAAGCAGTGTTAATCAGGTAATTAGCATAACTATTCCCGATGCTGAAACGCGTAAAGCGATCGTTACTGCACAATTAATCACAGGCGTGACGATCCTGGTTGCGCAATAAGGACTATTCTTAACAGGCTCTCTGATGTTCTTGATCCGTGTGTGTGATTTAAGAGGAGTTCTCAATGGAATATAAAGATCCTGAGTTTGAGCTGCTGAGCAGCCTGGAACAGATTATTTTTAAAGATGTACCGCAGGCGATTACCCTGCAACAAAAACCCAATCCCTTTACAGAATTTGAGCAATTGCGCAAAGGGTCAGGGCTGAAAAATGATGAATTCGCCAGAGCAATGGGTGTCAGCGTAGCCATGGTGCTTGAGTGGGAGTCGAAACGTGAAAAGCCCACGCCAACCGAGCTAAAGCTGATGCGCCTGATTCAGGCCAACCCGGCACTCAGCAAGCAGATAGCGTAGTAGAGTTTGTTACCGCCCCCGCCTTTGCGGGGGTTTGTGTTTTAAAGGCTTTCACCACGCCAGCGCCCCTCTTCCCACACCAGTTCATGCGTCAACGTTAACCCTCGTAAAAAGACCTCATCATGTGACACCACCAGCAGCGCGCCGGGAAATTCGGCCAGCGCCGCTTCAATCGCCTGCACGGAGGCTAAATCGAGATGGTTGGTGGGTTCGTCGAGCAGCAAAAGTTGCGCGGGCTCTTCCCGCCACAGCACGCAGGCCAGCGCAGCCTTCAGGCGCTCACCTCCGCTCAGTGCCGCAAGCGGCAGCATAATTTTATCTGCCCCAAGCTGAAGCTGCGCCAGACGGGTACGCAGCACGCCCTCTTCCAGCGGCGTATTGCCCAGGTTGAGATGGGTCATCACCGACTGCGTAAGGTCCAGTTGCGAAAGATGCTGATCGAGATACGCGCACGTCACCGGGACGTGGCATGTGCCGGACAGCGGCGCAATATCGCCGAGGATCACCTTTAGCAGCGTCGATTTCCCACAGCCGTTCGGCCCTTTGAGCGCCACGCGCATCGGCCCGTCCATCCGCCAGTTCACGGGAGAGTTCACCCCATGCGGCATCACCAGCTCGTCCAGCACCAGCACCTGCTTCCCCTCCGCAACCTGGCTGCCGGGCAGGGTGAACATCACCGGGTTATCTTGCTCTACCCGCTCGCGTGCCGTATTGACGGCGGCATTCAGCGCAGCGTTCTGGTCGCTGTGCTGTTTATTCCAGGAACTTATCCGCTCCTTAGCGGCGCCTTTATATTTGACCCGCTCAAACGAGGCAATATTCAGCGAGTCGACCGTACGCAGCGTTTTCGCCGAACGCCGCTGGCTGTCGTCATGCTCTTTTTGCATGCGCGCGCGGGTGCGCTTTCGCTCCGTCGCCGCATGGTCCAGCGCCGCGCGAGCGGCCTGCTGCTCGGTATCACGCTGAGTTTGATAGTCCGAATAATTTCCGCCGTAGCTGCGCAGGCCATGAGCACTCAGTTCCAGAATGCGCGGCACCTGCGCCAGTAATTCACGGTCATGGGAGGCGACCAGCACGCCGCCCTGAAAGCGAGTAAGCTGGTCGTAAAACCACCTGCGGCCCTGTCTGTCGAGATGATTGGTGGGTTCGTCCAGCAGCAGAAAATCGGCGTTCGCCATAAACGCCCCGCACAGCAGCGCGCGGATACGTTCACCGCCGCTGAATTCTATGGCTGGCCTGTCAGGATCAAACGGCGGGAGCTTCGCATGAATAAACGCCTCGCCAAGCCGCTCTGCTAAATCCCAGCGGCCGTCGAGGATGTCGAGATCGTCAGGCAGGTAATCTCCGTCGTCGATCCGCTTACGCGCTGCGAAAACCGCGCCATAACCGAGTAGCTCCGCCAGCGTGGTCAGCGGTGAAATATCGTGCTGCTGCGCCACATAGACGTGAGTGCCTGAACGCTCGATATGGCCGCCGTCGGGTTCATCAAGGCCTGCCAGCAGGCGCAGCAGACGCGTTTTTCCGCTGCCGTTGCGGCCAACCAGCGCGCACAGTGCAGGTTCAAGAGTTAAATTCAGCGGACCAAAAAGGGTATCGCCCGTCGCAAACTGACAGGTGACCTGATGCAAAATAAAAGAGGGGGACTGCGCAAAATGAGCCATAAGCACTCCTGAATGAAATCAAAACCTCCCCTGCCGACGCGGTAGCGTTTAGCAAGGATCGAAATTCATCAGTCGTGTTTGTTCATTTTTGGGGGGCGCTCCAGCGGAAGAAAGTTAACGGGGGTAAGGATAGCGGTAATGTGTTGACCATTTCAAGGTTAAATTTTGGCCGATTCATACACCCTCTCCCTTTGGAAAGAGGGTTCCCCACAAAATAATGCGCGCAGTGAACAATCCCCTCGCCCCTCCGGGGAGAGGGTTAGGAATGGTGGGCTGTGCAGGGGCATCGAAAAATGCGCCGGTATCCGATAAGGCCGGTAATGCTAACTCTGTTCAGTCCACCACCCGCTGAGATCGTAATGGAAGATTTGCTGTGCGAACTGGTCGGCGACTTTGCCGATACGCTGAAAGCGCCGCGCTGGCTGAAGACGGATGAAGGTACAGTCGCGATCGGCTAAACCTGCCGGATGACGCTGCGCTTATCCGGCCTACAAAAGACTCATAAAAAAACCCGCCGAAGCGGGTTTTGAGCACGTGTAACAACGGGCACATTACTGCAGCAGCGAAATATCCGCCACGCGCAGGAACAGCTCGCGAAGTTTTTCGAGCATAGAGAGGCGGTTAATGCGCAGCTCTTTATCTTCCACGTTGACCATCACCTTCTCGAAGAAGGCGTCGATAACCTCACGCAGCTCGGCCAGCTCCACCAGCGCTTCCTGGTAACGGCCTTCCGCGAAGTACGGTTCGAGCTTGTCGCGCAGCACAACAACCTGCATCGCCAGCGCGATCTCTTCCGGCTCTTTCAGGGTCGCAGCGTTCACGCGCTCGTTCAGCGTTTCGTCGGACTTCGCCAGAATGTTGGATACACGCTTGTTAGCCGCAGCCAGGGCTGAGGCCGCTTCCAGTGTGCGGAAGTGGGAAACCGCCTTCATACGTGCATCGAAATCTGCCGGACGAGTTGGGCGACGCGCCAGAACCGCCTGAATAGTATCGACGGTGTAGCCTTCGTCCTGATACCACGCGCGGAAGCGGCCGAGCATGAAGTCGATCACGTCGTCCACCACGTTCGCGTTGGTCAGCTTGTCGCCGTACAGACGCACCGCTTCTTCGGTCAGGGTCTGCAGATCGAGGTTCAGGTTTTTCTCAACAATGATACGCAGCACGCCCAGCGCAGCACGACGCAGCGCAAACGGGTCTTTGTCGCCTTTCGGGTGCTGACCGATACCAAAGATACCCGCCAGGGTGTCCATCTTGTCGGCAATCGCCACCGCGCAGGCAACCGGGTTAGACGGCAGGTCGTCACCCGCAAAGCGCGGCTGATACTGCTCGTTCAGGGCAACGGCCACGTCTTCCGCTTCGCCGTCATGACGCGCGTAGTGCATACCCATTACGCCCTGGGTGTCGGTGAATTCGAACACCATGTTGGTCATCAGGTCACACTTGGACAGCAGGCCAGCGCGGGTCGCGTGGTTAACGTCTGCACCGATTTCACGGGCGATCCAGCCGGACAGCTCCGCAATGCGGTCAGTTTTGTCGCGCAGCGTGCCCAGCTGCTGCTGGAACAGCACGGTCTGCAGACGCGGCAGGTTATCTTCCAGACGCTTTTTACGGTCGGTGTTGAAGAAGAACTCTGCATCCGCCAGGCGTGGGCGCACTACTTTTTCGTTACCGGAGATAATCTGGATCGGATCTTTTGATTCGATGTTCGCCACGAAGATGAAGTTTGGCAGCAGCTTGCCGTCGTTGGCATAGACCGGGAAGTACTTCTGGTCACCCTTCATGGTGTACACCAGCGCTTCAGCCGGAACGGCCAGGAATTTCTCTTCGAACTTCGCGGTCAGCACCACCGGCCATTCAACCAGAGAGGTCACTTCTTCCAGCAGGCTTTCGCTGAGATCAGCGTTACCGCCAATCTTACGCGCGGCTTCTTCCGCGTCCGCTTTGATTTTGGCTTTACGCAGTTCGTAGTCAGCAATGACTTTACCGCGCTCCAGCAGGATCTGTGGGTACTGATCGGCATTGTCGATGGTGAACTCCGGCTCGCCCATAAAGCGGTGGCCGCGGATCACGCGATCGGACGCCACGCCCAGAATGGTGGCAGGAATAACGGTGTCGCCCAGCAGCAGGGTCACGGTGTGAACCGGACGCACGAAGTGCACGTCGCTTGCGCCCCAGCGCATCAGCTTCGGAATGGGCAGCTTAGCCAGTGAGGTTGCAATCATGTCCGGCAGCAGGGCTTCTGCGCTTTCGCCTTTCACATGAGCGCGATACAGCAGCCACTCGCCTTTGTCGGTGGTCAGACGCTCGGCCTGGTCAACGGTGATACCGCAACCGCGCGCCCAGCCTTCTGCTGCCTTGCTCGGTTTGCCTTCAGCGTCAAACGCCTGAGCAATGGCGGGGCCACGTTTTTCCACTTCACGATCCGGCTGAGACGCCGCCAGATTTGCCACTTTCAGCGCCAGACGGCGCGGGGCAGCAAACCATTCAATTTTACCGTGTGCCAGGCCAGCGTTATCCAGCTCGGCAGTGACGTTCGCAGCAAAAGATTCAGCCAGGCTGCGCAGGGCTTTTGGTGGCAGCTCTTCGGTGCCGATTTCCACCAGGAAAGTTTTATCAGACATGGCCGCCTCTTATTTGTTTCGGTTGCACATCGGGAAGCCAAGGGCTTCACGGGACGCGTAGTAAGCTTCTGCAACGGCTTTGGTCAGGGTACGAATACGCAGAATGTAGCGCTGACGTTCAGTCACGGAGATCGCTTTACGGGCGTCCAGCAGGTTGAAGCTGTGGGCGGCCTTCAGAATACGCTCGTAGGCAGGCAGCGGCAGCGGAGTCTCCAGCGCCAGCAGCTGCTGGGCTTCTTTCTCGTACTGCTCGAAGCAGGTGAACAGGAAGTCCACGTCCGCGTATTCGAAGTTATAGGTGGATTGCTCCACTTCGTTCTGATGGAACACGTCGCCGTAGGTGGTTTTACCCAGCGGGCCGTCGCTCCAGACCAGGTCGTAAACGCTGTCTACGCCCTGAATGTACATCGCCAGACGTTCCAGACCGTAGGTGATTTCACCCGTGATCGGTTTACATTCCAGACCGCCTACCTGCTGGAAGTAGGTGAACTGAGTCACTTCCATACCGTTCAGCCACACTTCCCAGCCCAGACCCCAGGCACCCAGCGTTGGGTTTTCCCAGTTATCTTCCACGAAGCGAATGTCGTGGATGGTCGGGTCCATACCCAGCTCTTTCAGTGACCCGAGGTACAGTTCCTGAATGTTGTCGGGTGATGGCTTAATCACCACCTGGAACTGATAGTAGTGCTGCAGACGGTTCGGGTTTTCGCCGTAACGGCCGTCGGTCGGACGACGGGATGGCTGCACGTAAGCGGTCGCCATTGGCTCCGGCCCCAACGCGCGTAAGCTGGTCATTGGGTGTGAGGTGCCTGCGCCAACTTCCATGTCCAAAGGTTGAACAATGGTGCAGCCCTGACGAGCCCAGTAATCCTGTAAGGTCAGGATCAGGCCCTGGAAGGTCTTGGTATCAAACTTTTGCATAGTATTTCGTGCTGGATACGTGTGGTTTTAAATGGAAGGGATCAGTATACCCGCTGGCTGCAAGATATACAGTACGAAACGGGGTTGTTTAGGGAAAATTGGGGAAATAAGGTTTTACCCCAGAGCACCTGAGCGCTCTGGTTGCTGAATATCCGAGCAGGTTAGCGCATCGAGAGATGCAAAAACTGGCCGTCCGCGTCAAAAGAGCAGACAAAGCCTTCTTTACGCGCGGTAGATCCCTTTAACTCATAGCTGCCCCGGAAGCGCTCGAACCCGGTGACGCTGATTTTCTGCACCTCGGAATTGTAGCGGTGAGCCGCCCGATCCTTGCAGAGCTGTTCCATGTTCAGTGAACGTTCCGGGCTGATTTTACCCTGCTGCGCTTTTTGCTCAGGGGCTTCCCGCGATGCACTGCATCCTGCGAGAAGGACAAGCAGAAAGAGTGACGCTACACGCTTCATCATCATTTTTATTACCGGCCTGGTCAGTGGCTGTTATTTTTAGTATCAACGTTTTTATAGTTTACGGTTGGCAATTCTGCGAATCTCGCGGCTTTTCGACAAGCCTGCCGTATAAAACTCAGACTTTTCCAGGGGAAGACTTTTTGAAAGTGGGAGTCACACTCTTTTTATGCAAAACAAGAGGAACCGATGTCGTCAAAAATTAGCTGGATAGATAACCTGCGGGGAATAGCCTGTCTGATGGTGGTGATGATCCACACGACCACCTGGTACGTCACCAACGCACAGAGTATAAGCCACGTTAACTGGGATATTGCCAATATTCTTAACTCCGCTTCCCGGGTGAGCGTCCCGCTGTTCTTTATGATCTCCGGCTTTCTCTTTTTTGGCGAACGTAGCGCACAGCCCAGGCATTTCATCCGCATTGCGTCATGCCTGCTGTTTTACAGCGCTATTGCGCTGCTCTATATCTCGCTGTTTACCTCCATTAACGCCGGGTTATCTCTCAAAAATCTGCTGCAAAAACCCGTTTTTTACCATCTGTGGTTTTTCTTCGCGATAATCGTTATTTATCTGCTGTCACCGTTAATTCAGGTAAAAAATGTCAGCGGTAAAATGCTGCTGGCGCTGATGGTGGTAATTGGGATTGTGGCAAACCCGAATACCGTCTCGCAGAAAATTGATGGCTTTGAGTGGCTGCCCGTTAATCTTTATATCAACGGCGATACGTTCTACTACGTGCTGTACGGCTTGCTGGGGCGCGCCATCGGCATGATGACGACGCAAAAGCGTGGAATGAACTGGCTTTGCGCAGCAGCGTTTATGGTTGGGGTGTTTATTATTTCACGCGGAACGCTGCACGAGCTGCAGTGGCGCGGCAACTTTGCCGACACCTGGTATCTGTACTGCGGCCCGATGGTCTTTATCTGCGCGGTTGCCCTTCTGACGCTGGTCAAAAATACCCTGAACAATCGCCCGCTTCCGGTGCTGGGTTTTATCTCCCGCCACTCGCTGGGGATTTACGGTTTTCACGCGCTGGTGATCCACGCCCTTCGCACCCGAGGCGTTGAGCTAAAAAGCTGGCCGCTGCTGGATATTGTCTGGATATTTACCGCGACGCTGGCTGTCAGCCTGCTGCTGTCGATGTTGTTGCAAAAAATCGATACGCGCAGGTTTGTGAGCTAGCACAATGTACGGGAAGCTGTAGCCGGGTGAGCGCAGCGCCACCCGGCGAGATTTCAGGACATAAGCGGCACAAGCTGCTGGTAAATTTTACGGAAAACATCACGCCGTTCTGCATACCGCGCGTGTTTTTTCGCATCAGGAAGATGCTGCTGCTCCAGCGGCAGCTGTGGCAAAAGCTGGTGCAGCGGTATCTCAGGATGCACCGCTATCTGCGCCAGCCTTGCCGCGCCGAGCGCTGGGCCGACATCCCCTCCGGTGCGATAGTCCAACTGTAGCCCGCTGATGTCAGCAAGCATCTGCCGCCAGTAGCTGCTGCGCGCGCCACCGCCAATCAGCGTAATGCTCGCAGGCTTCAGGCCGCAGTCATGTACCACGTCCATACCCTCTGCCAGCGCATACCCCACGCCCTCCAGCACCGCACGCGCCAGTTCAGCCGGGCCATGTTGATGGGTCAACCCAAAGAACACCCCTTTCGCTTCCGGATTGTTGTGCGGCGTGCGCTCACCGGAAAGATAAGGTAAGAACCAGACCGCACCGGCACTGTCGTCTGCCTGTTCCGCGGCTTCGATAAACGCTGGAACATCCGCCATGCCGGTCAGTTTTGCTGCCCAGTCAAGGCAGGAGGCCGCACTCAGCATCACCGACATCAAATGCCATTTCCCCGGCAGGGCGTGACAGAAGCTGTGCACCGCGCTTTCAGGGTTGCTGCGATAGCCGTCGCTGACGGCAAAATAGACGCCGGATGTCCCGAGCGAGAGCATGGCCTGCCCTGCTTCGATCATGCCCACACCAACGGCGCCAGCCGCGTTATCTCCGCCCCCGGCAACGACCGGCACGGCAGGCATGTTCCAGCGCTCGGCAATGGACGGCTGCAACGCCCCCGTCATCTCGCTACCCTCGAAAAGCGCAGGCATATGTTCCCGGGTAAGGTGGCAGGCATCCAGCATCGCCTCACTCCAGTCACGTTTCGCCACGTCGAGCCACATCGTACCAGCGGCATCGGACATGTCGCTGGCGAAGTCGCCCGTCATGCGAAAGCGCAGATAATCTTTTGGCAGCAGGACTTTCGCTACCTGAGAGAAAATCTCCGGCTCATGACGCTGTACCCACAGAAGTTTTGGTGCGGTGAAGCCCGGCATCATCAGGTTGCCGGCGATCTGGCGGGATGCGGGTACACGCTCCTCAAGGATCGCGCACTCTTGCGCACAGCGGCCGTCGTTCCAGAGAATCGCGGGCCTGAGCACGCGGTGCTGGCTGTCCAGCAGCGTGGCACCGTGCATTTGCCCGGCGATGCCCAGGGCTTTCACTTCCCGCAGGCTGTGCTTTTCGCCTAAGGCTTTAACAGCACGATCCGTCGCCTGCCACCACTGCTCCGGGTCCTGCTCCGACCATAGCGGATGCGGACGCGAGACCTGCAGCTTTTCCGTCTGCGTGGCTAACACGTCGCCCTGCTCGCTTAACAGGATGGCTTTCACGCCCGATGTGCCAAGATCGATCCCGATATACATAGAGTGGGTTCCTTAACTGAAAATGCCCGGTGGCGCTGCGCTTACCGGGCCTGAATGCCGTTATTTATCGAACAGGTAGTGATTGACCAGGTTTTCCAGCAGCTCCTGATGTCCGCTCTGGTGCTGCGGCGCCAGATGATGCTGTTCAGCGTACTTCGCGATTTCCGCAAGCGATAACTGCCCTTTCAAAATTTGCTGCCCCAGCTCACTGTTCCAGCCGCTGTAACGCTTCGCAACGCGTTTATCCAGCTCGCCGTCTTCAATCATTCGCGCAGCCACTTTCAGCGCCAGCGCCATGGTATCCATCGCCCCGATGTGGCCGTAGAACAGGTCGTATTTATCGGTGCTTTGACGGCGCACCTTGGCGTCGAAGTTCAGGCCGCCGGTCGTAAAGCCACCCGCTTTGATGATTTCGTACATCACCAGCGCATTTTCTTCCACGCTGTTCGGGAACTGATCGGTATCCCAGCCCAGCTGCGGGTCGCCACGGTTAGCATCCACAGAGCCGAAGATGCCCAGCGCAATGGCCGACGCAATTTCGTGATGGAATGAGTGGCCTGCCAGCGTCGCGTGGTTAGCCTCAATGTTCACTTTGATCTCTTTTTCCAGACCGAACTGTTTGAGGAAGCCGTATACAGTTGCAACGTCATAATCATACTGGTGCTTCGTTGGCTCCTGCGGTTTAGGCTCAATCAGCAGCGTACCGCGGAAACCGATTTTATGCTTATGGTCGACCACCATCTGCATAAAGCGGCCAATCTGTTCACGCTCCTGACGCAGGTCGGTATTCAGCAGGGTTTCATAGCCTTCACGACCGCCCCAAAGAACATAGTTCTCACCGCCCAGCTGATGCGTGGCGTTCATTGCGGTCACCACCTGGGTTGCCGCCCAGCTGAACACTTCCGGGTCCGGGTTGGTTGCCGCGCCCGCGCCGTAGCGTGGGTTGGTGAAACAGTTTGCCGTGCCCCACAGCAGCTTCACGCCGCTTTGCTGCTGTTTTGCAGCCAGCACGTCGACCATCTGGGCGAAATTATTCAGATACTCTTTCAGCGAAGCCCCTTCCGGCGACACGTCAACGTCGTGGAAGCAGTAGTACGGCACGTTCAGCTTGTGGAAGAACTCAAAGGCAACATCCGCCTTACGTTTTGCCAGCTCAATGGCCTCGCCCGGCTGCTGCCACGGACGGTCAAATGCGCCAACGCCGAACATATCAGCGCCGTTCCAGCAGAAGGTGTGCCAGTAACAGGCAGCAAAGCGCAGGTGATCTTCCATACGCTTACCCAGCACCAGCTCATCAGGGTTGTAGTGACGAAATGCTAAAGGATTAGCCGTTTTTGGGCCTTCGTAACGAACGCGATCGAGTTGGTCGAAATAAGCTTGCATATTGAGCTCCATAATCAGGGTATGCGGCGTGGTATTGCTTCTGGAGTAATAGTGAATACACATTTCGGCTTGCTCAATTACGTTATTTCACACTGCTATTGAGAGAATGCACAACTGTGCGCTGGCTCGCAAAATAATGCGCCTGCAAACTATTTTTCGGCGTATATTCCAGAATCAAATGTAATTAATAAGTTACGCATTTTAAAATCCGATCGCGGTCATAAATTCGGAAATAAACCAAATATCGTAATGAGAAGATAAAAATCTGTAATTGCCAGCCAGCCATTCCACGTTAAAAATTTGCTGCGTCTCAGTAGTGAATGCTTCTTTTATCTCAGCGACACATACCCCTACAAAAAGGCCTGATAATTATGAAGATAAAGAACCTGTCCCTTACTCTCTGCACTACTCTCCTGTTAGCCAGCTTCGCCGGGCACGCCAAAGAGGTCAAAATCGGTATGGCGATTGACGATCTGCGCCTGGAGCGCTGGCAAAAAGATCGCGATATTTTTGTAAAAAAAGCGGAATCACTTGGCGCAGAGGTGTTCGTACAGTCGGCTAACGGCAACGAAGAAACACAAATGTCGCAAATCGAGAATATGATCAACCGCGGCGTCGATGTGCTGGTCATTATCCCGTACAACGGCCAGGTATTAAGTAACGTGGTGAAAGAGGCTAAACAAGAAGGCATAAAAGTCCTGGCCTATGACCGCATGATTAATAATGCGGACATTGATTATTATATTTCTTTTGACAATGAAAAAGTGGGTGAACTACAGGCCAAAAGCCTGATCGATAAAGTGCCTCAGGGAAATTATTTCCTGATGGGCGGATCGCCGGTGGATAACAACGCCAAACTGTTCCGCGAAGGGCAAATGAAAGTCCTCAAGCCCTATATTGATGACGGTAAAATTAAAGTGGTCGGCGATCAGTGGGCCGACGGCTGGCTGCCGGAAAATGCGCTGAAAATTATGGAGAACGCGTTAACGGCTAACAACAACAAAATTGACGCGGTTGTGGCCTCTAACGATGCTACCGCAGGCGGTGCTATTCAGGCCCTTAGCGCACAGGGTCTTGCCGGGAAAGTCGCGATCTCCGGTCAGGATGCCGACCTCGCCGGCGTGAAGCGCATTATCGCCGGAACGCAGACCATGACGGTGTATAAGCCCATCACCGAGCTGGCCAATACCGCCGCGGAAATTGCCGTTGAGCTGGGTAATGGTCAGCAGCCGAAAGCCGATGCCTCGCTGAACAACGGGCTCAAAGAGGTGCCCGCCCGCCTGCTTACCCCTATTGAAGTCAACAAAGAGAACATTGACGCCACCGTGGTCAAGGACGGCTTCCACAAAAAGAGTGAACTGTAATCCCGCGCGGCCCCTGCTCTGCGGGGGCGCAATGCCTTGTCCTGTTCTTCCCTCGGGTCATGTGGAGCAGTTATGCCTTATTTACTGGAAATGAAAAGCATCACGAAAGCCTTCGGCACGGTGAAAGCGGTCGATAACGTCAGCCTGCGGCTGAATCCTGGCGAAGTGGTGTCGCTGTGCGGCGAAAACGGTTCGGGTAAATCGACGCTGATGAAAGTGTTGTGCGGGATCTATCCGCACGGCAGCTATGAGGGTGAAATTATCTTTGCCGGAGAGGTGATTCAGGCCACGCATATTCGCGATACCGAGCGCAAAGGCATTGCCATCATTCACCAGGAGCTGGCGCTGGTGAAGCATCTTACCGTGCTGGAAAACATCTTCCTCGGTGCCGAAATTTCGCGCCACGGCGTGCTGGATTACGACACCATGACGCTGCGCTGCGAAAAACTGCTGGCGCAGGTTAGCCTCGGCATTTCACCCGATACGCGTGTGGGCGACCTGGGTTTGGGGCAGCAGCAGCTGGTAGAGATCGCCAAAGCGCTGAACAAACAGGTGAGGCTGCTGATCCTCGATGAGCCCACGGCCTCGCTCACCGAGCAGGAAACCGCTGTCCTGCTCAACATCATCCGGGACCTGCAAAACCACGGCATCGCCTGTATTTATATTTCGCACAAGCTGAACGAGGTCAAAGCCATTTCGGACACCATTTGCGTGATCCGCGACGGGCAGCACATCGGCACACGCGAAGCCGCGGGCATGAGCGAAGATGACATCATCACCATGATGGTGGGCCGCGAACTCACCGCACTTTATCCGAACGAACCTCACAACGTCGGGGAGGAGATCTTACGCGTAGAGAACCTTACCGCCTGGCACCCCGTTAATCGCCACATCAAGCGGGTAAACAACGTCTCCTTCTCGCTTCACCGTGGCGAAATTCTTGGCATTGCGGGGCTAGTGGGCGCAGGGCGAACCGAGGCCGTACAATGCCTTTTCGGCGTCTGGCCGGGGCGCTGGGAAGGCAGCATTTTTATCGACGGCCATCCGGTGAAAATAGAGAGCTGCCAGCAGGCGATTGCGCAGGGCATCGCCATGGTGCCAGAAGATCGCAAAAAAGACGGCATCGTGCCGGTGATGGCGGTAGGGAAAAACATCACGCTCGCCGCGCTTAGTCAGTTCAGCGGCGCGCTGACCAGCCTGGACGATGCCGCAGAGCAGCAGTGCATTCTGAAGTCGATCGCCAGGCTCAAGGTGAAAACCTCTTCACCGGAGCTGGCGATTGGCCGATTGAGCGGTGGAAACCAGCAGAAGGCCATTCTGGCGCGCTGCCTGCTTCTCAACCCACGCATTCTGATCCTTGATGAGCCGACGCGCGGGATCGACATCGGCGCAAAGTATGAAATCTACAAACTGATTAATCAGCTTGTACAGCAAGGGATTGCCGTCATTGTCATTTCGTCTGAATTACCCGAAGTGCTTGGGCTGAGCGACCGCGTGCTGGTCATGCACGAAGGGAAACTGAAAGCCAACCTGATCAACCAGAACCTGACGCAGGAGCAGGTGATGGAAGCCGCTTTAAGGAGCGAACGCCATGTCGAAAAGCAACCTGTCTGAAAGTAACGTCACCGTACCGGTGCCCGGCGCGTTTGCGGGACTAAAAGCGCTTAACCTGCAGGTTTTCGTGATGATCGCGGCCATTATCGCCATCATGCTGTTCTTTACCTGGATGACCGACGGCTCGTATTTAAGCGCACGTAACGTCTCTAACCTGCTTCGCCAGACTGCCATCACCGGGATACTGGCCGTCGGGATGGTTTTTGTGATTATCTCAGCGGAAATCGATCTGTCGGTGGGTTCGATGATGGGCCTGCTCGGCGGCGTGGCGGCGATTTTTGACGTCTGGCTCGGCTGGCCGCTGCCGCTGACCATTGCCGTCACGCTGGCGCTGGGCCTGGTGCTCGGGGCCTGGAACGGCTGGTGGGTAGCCTACCGTAAAGTCCCGTCGTTTATCGTCACCCTCGCAGGAATGCTGGCTTTTCGCGGTATTTTGATTGGCATTACCAACGGCACCACCGTCTCCCCCACCAGCGCGTCAATGTCGCAGATTGGGCAGAGCTACCTCTCCGACGGCGTGGGCTTTACGATCGGCGTGGTGGGCCTGATGGCATTTGTGGCCTGGCAGTGGCGTGGACGTATGCGCCGTCAGGCGCTCGGTCTGGCGTCGCCGGCCTCACCATCCGTGGTGGGCCGCCAGGCGCTGACCGCCGTGATTGTTCTCGGTGCAATATGGCTGCTGAACGACTATCGCGGCGTCCCTACGCCGGTTCTGCTGCTGGCACTCCTCCTGCTGGGCGGCATGTTTATGGCCACGCGCACCGCGTTTGGTCGCCGCATTTATGCCATCGGCGGCAACCTTGAGGCGGCGCGTCTGTCGGGCATTAACGTGGAGCACACCAAGCTTGCCGTTTTTGCCATCAACGGCCTGATGGTAGCGATCGCGGGCCTGATCCTCAGCTCGCGCCTGGGTGCCGGTTCTCCGTCCGCCGGGAACATTGCAGAGCTGGATGCCATCGCCGCCTGCGTCATCGGCGGTACCAGCCTCGCAGGCGGCGATGGCATCCAGCTCTGCAA
>CAMKZP010000026.1 GCA_946477805.1 uncultured Enterobacter sp. | reverse complement strand
CTGTTGTACAGCCGCATACAGGGCAATGACGAACCCGCCAAGCGGATCATCCTGCCGCCTGCGCTGGTGGTGCGGGAATCATGCGGCTTTCGCTGACGATCATGTCTTTCACTGATATCTCTCCCTGTTTATCATTAAATTCTAATTATCGGCGTTTTCTGTGGCGGCCTCCGCGAAGGCTGGTTAATCTGAAAACGATTTACATCATTTTAACGTAAGAGAATAACTATGCATGATGCACAAATCCGCGTCGCCATTGCGGGCGCGGGTGGTCGTATGGGCCGTCAGCTGATTCAGGCGGCGTTACAGATGGACGGCGTGGCGCTTGGCGCGGCGCTGGAGCGCGAAGGCTCGTCGCTGCTGGGAACCGACGCGGGCGAGCTGGCGGGCGCTGGGCAGACGGGCGTTACCGTTCAAAGCAGCCTGGAGGCGGTAAAAGATGACTTTGACGTGTTCATCGATTTTACGCGCCCGGAAGGGACGCTGGCTCACCTGGCGTTTTGCCGCCAGCACGGCAAAGGGATGGTGATTGGCACCACCGGTTTTGACGAGGCAGGTAAAAAAGCCATTCAGGATGCGTCCGGCGAGATCGCGATTGTCTTTGCCGCGAACTTTAGCGTAGGCGTTAACGTGATGCTGAAGCTGCTGGAAAAAGCGGCGAAGGTGATGGGCGACTATACCGACATTGAAATTGTTGAAGCGCACCATCGCCACAAAGTCGATGCGCCGTCAGGCACGGCGCTGGCAATGGGCGAAGCGATTGCTTATGCAATGGACAAAGAGTTAAAAGATATCGCGGTCTATTCCCGCGAAGGTCACACCGGCGAGCGCGTGCCGGGAACGATCGGTTTTGCAACGGTGCGTGCGGGCGACATCGTCGGCGAACATACGGCAATGTTCGCCGATATTGGCGAACGCGTGGAGATTACCCACAAAGCCTCCAGCCGCATGACGTTTGCGAACGGTGCCGTGCGCTCCGCTTTGTGGCTGAAAAAGAAAGAAAATGGTCTTTTTGATATGAGAGACGTGCTAAATCTCAATGATTTGTAAGCGTTGTTACCCTTCGTGATGTGGTTATTGCAATCGTAATGCATTGATTGCATAGGGCAATATTTTATTGCCCTTTTGTTTTTCTACGTTTCATTTTGTTTAGCATTAGTAATGACAGAAAAGATCTATTTTGTAGCTGTTTTACGTTGCTGAATTGTAAATTTTGACCATCTGGTCCACTTTTCCTGTCCCTCAAACGTCAAATTCCATTAAACTTGGCGCGCAAGCGGTTTCGGCAGTGATTTAGCTGATCTTTTTGCCGCTTAATCTTCCCTGTAGCCGCCAGGCGCGCAAAAGAATAAGCAAAATATCCATTTTCGGTTGACTTTCACCTGCCAAATCCCCAGAATGCCGCCGTTTGCCAAAAATCCGCTGGCAACACATTTGCATTGATTCTTAACGTCGTTATGAATTAATATGCAAATAAAGTGAGTGAATATTCTCTGGAGGGTGTTTTGATTAAGTCAGCGCTTTTGGTTCTGGAAGACGGAACCCAGTTTCACGGTCGGGCCATCGGGGCAACCGGCACGGCGGTTGGGGAAGTCGTTTTCAATACTTCAATGACCGGTTATCAAGAAATCCTCACTGATCCTTCCTATTCTCGCCAAATCGTTACTCTTACTTATCCTCATATCGGCAATGTCGGCACCAATGCGGCTGACGAAGAATCCTCTCAGGTACATGCGCAAGGCCTGGTCATTCGCGACCTGCCGCTGATTGCCAGCAACTTCCGCAATACCGAAGACCTCTCTTCTTACCTCAAGCGCCATAACATCGTGGCGATTGCCGATATTGATACCCGCAAGCTGACGCGTCTGCTGCGCGAGAAGGGCGCGCAGAACGGCTGCATTATCGCAGGTGATAACCTGGACGCGGCGCTGGCGCTGGAAAAAGCAAAAGCCTTCCCGGGCCTGAACGGTATGGACCTGGCGAAAGAAGTGACCACGGCGGAAGCCTACAGCTGGACGCAGGGAAGCTGGACGCTGGATGGCGACCTGCCGGAAGCGAAAAAAGAGAGCGAGCTGCCGTTCCACGTAGTGGCCTACGATTTTGGCGCCAAGCGCAACATCCTGCGCATGCTGGTTGACCGCGGCTGCCGCCTGACGGTCGTCCCGGCACAAACCTCTGCGGAAGAGGTACTGAAGATGAATCCGGACGGTATCTTCCTCTCTAACGGCCCAGGCGACCCGGCGCCGTGCGATTACGCTATCGACGCCATCAAATCCTTCCTGGAAACCTCTGTTCCGGTATTCGGCATCTGCCTCGGCCATCAGCTGCTGGCGCTGGCGAGCGGTGCGAACACCATCAAGATGAAGTTTGGCCACCACGGTGGTAACCACCCGGTGAAAGACATCGACAACGACACGGTGATGATTACCGCCCAGAACCACGGTTTTGCGGTGGATGAAGCGTCCATGCCGGCTAACCTGCGCGTTACGCACAAGTCCCTGTTCGACGGCACCCTGCAGGGTATCCATCGCACCGATAAGCCAGCGTTCAGCTTCCAGGGCCACCCTGAAGCGAGCCCGGGCCCGCACGATGCCGCACCGCTGTTCGATCACTTCATCGAACTTATCGAGCAATACCGTAAGACCGCTAAATAATCAGGAGCTGAGAAAACAATGCCAAAACGTACAGACATAAAAAGCATCCTGATCCTCGGCGCTGGCCCGATTGTTATCGGCCAGGCCTGCGAATTCGACTACTCCGGCGCGCAGGCGTGTAAAGCCCTGCGCGAAGAGGGTTACCGCGTCATCCTGGTGAACTCCAACCCGGCGACCATCATGACCGACCCGGAAATGGCCGATGCCACCTACATCGAGCCGATTCACTGGGAAGTGGTGCGCAAAATCATCGAGAAAGAGCGTCCGGACGCGGTGCTGCCAACCATGGGCGGCCAGACGGCGCTGAACTGCGCGCTGGAGCTGGAGCGTCAGGGCGTACTGGAAGAGTTCGGCGTCACCATGATTGGCGCCACCGCCGACGCGATTGATAAAGCCGAAGACCGCCGCCGCTTCGACGTGGCGATGAAGAAAATCGGCCTCGACACCGCGCGTTCCGGTATTGCACACAATATGGAAGAAGCGCTGGCCGTCGCGGCTGACGTGGGCTATCCGTGCATCATCCGTCCATCGTTCACCATGGGCGGCACCGGCGGCGGTATCGCCTACAACCGCGAAGAGTTTGAAGAGATTTGCGAGCGCGGCCTGGATCTCTCCCCAACCAAAGAGCTGCTGATTGACGAGTCGCTGATTGGCTGGAAAGAGTACGAGATGGAAGTGGTGCGTGATAAAAACGACAACTGCATCATCGTCTGCTCTATCGAAAACTTCGACGCGATGGGGATCCACACCGGCGACTCCATCACCGTTGCGCCCGCCCAGACGCTGACCGACAAAGAGTACCAAATCATGCGTAACGCCTCGATGGCGGTACTGCGTGAAATCGGCGTGGAAACCGGCGGCTCAAACGTGCAGTTCTCCGTGAACCCGAAAACCGGCCGCCTGATTGTTATCGAAATGAACCCGCGCGTGTCGCGCTCTTCCGCGCTGGCGTCCAAGGCCACCGGCTTCCCGATTGCGAAAGTCGCGGCGAAGCTGGCGGTGGGCTATACCCTCGACGAGCTGATGAACGACATCACCGGCGGGCGCACGCCTGCCTCCTTCGAGCCGTCCATCGACTACGTTGTGACCAAAATTCCACGCTTTAACTTCGAGAAGTTCGCGGGCGCGAACGACCGGCTGACCACCCAGATGAAATCTGTCGGCGAAGTGATGGCGATTGGCCGCACGCAGCAGGAGTCCCTGCAGAAAGCGCTGCGCGGACTCGAAGTGGGCGCGACCGGCTTCGACCCGAAAGTGAGCCTGGACGACCCGGAAGCGCTGACCAAAATCCGCCGCGAGCTGAAAGACGCGGGCGCAGAGCGTATCTGGTACATCGCCGATGCCTTCCGCGCGGGCCTGTCCGTGGACGGCGTGTTCAACCTGACCAACATCGACCGCTGGTTCCTGGTGCAGATTGAAGAGCTGGTGCGTCTGGAAGAGCAGGTCGCGGAGCTGGGCATCACCGGCCTGGACGCGGACTTCCTGCGCGTGCTGAAGCGCAAAGGCTTCGCCGATGCGCGTCTGGCTAAGCTTGCAGGCGTGCGTGAAGCGGAAATCCGCAAGCTGCGCGACCAGTACAACCTGCACCCGGTCTACAAGCGCGTGGATACCTGTGCGGCAGAGTTTTCAACCGACACGGCGTACATGTACTCCACCTATGAAGACGAGTGCGAAGCGAACCCGTCCGTTGACCGTGACAAGATTATGGTCCTGGGCGGCGGTCCAAACCGCATCGGCCAGGGCATCGAGTTCGACTACTGCTGCGTACACGCCTCGCTGGCGCTGCGCGAAGACGGCTACGAGACCATTATGGTCAACTGTAACCCGGAAACCGTCTCAACCGACTACGACACCTCTGACCGCCTCTACTTCGAGCCGGTCACCCTGGAAGACGTGCTGGAAATCGTGCGCATCGAGAAGCCTAAAGGCGTTATCGTGCAGTACGGCGGCCAGACCCCGCTGAAGCTGGCGCGCGCGCTGGAAGCGGCGGGCGTGCCGGTTATCGGCACCAGCCCGGACGCCATTGACCGTGCGGAAGACCGCGAGCGTTTCCAGCAGGCGGTTGACCGTCTGAAGCTGAAGCAGCCCGCGAACGCCACCGTCACCGCCATCGAGATGGCCGTTGAGAAGGCGAAAGAGATTGGCTATCCGCTGGTGGTGCGCCCGTCCTACGTGCTGGGCGGCCGCGCGATGGAAATCGTCTATGACGAAGCCGACCTGCGCCGCTACTTCCAGACCGCGGTGAGCGTGTCCAACGATGCGCCAGTGCTGCTCGACCGCTTCCTCGACGACGCGGTAGAGGTGGACGTCGACGCCATCTGCGACGGCGAAATGGTGCTGATTGGCGGCATTATGGAGCATATCGAGCAGGCGGGCGTGCACTCCGGTGACTCAGCCTGCTCTCTGCCAGCCTATACGCTTAGCCAGGAAATTCAGGACGTGATGCGCCAGCAGGTGCAGAAGCTGGCCTTCGAGCTGCAGGTTCGCGGCCTGATGAACGTCCAGTTCGCGGTGAAAGATAACGAAGTCTACCTGATTGAGGTCAACCCGCGCGCGGCGCGTACCGTGCCGTTCGTCTCCAAAGCCACCGGCGTTCCGCTGGCGAAAGTGGCGGCGCGCGTGATGGCGGGCCAGACGCTGGCGCAGCAGGGCGTGACCAAAGAGATCATTCCACCGTACTACTCGGTGAAAGAGGTGGTGCTGCCGTTCAACAAATTCCCGGGCGTTGACCCGCTGTTAGGGCCAGAGATGCGCTCTACCGGGGAAGTGATGGGCGTGGGCCGCACCTTCGCCGAAGCGTTTGCCAAGGCGCAGCTGGGCAGCAGCTCTACCATGAGAAAATCAGGCCGTGCGCTGCTCTCCGTTCGCGAAGGCGACAAAGAGCGCGTGGTTGACCTGGCCGCCAAGCTGCTGAAGCAGGGCTTCGAGCTGGACGCTACCCACGGCACGGCGATCGTGCTGGGCGAAGCCGGCATCAACCCGCGTCTGGTGAACAAGGTGCATGAGGGGCGTCCGCACATTCAGGACCGTATCAAGAATGGCGAATACACCTACATCATCAACACCACCGCGGGCCGCCAGGCAATTGAAGACTCCAAGCTGATTCGCCGCAGCGCGCTGCAGTACAAAGTGCACTACGACACCACCCTGAACGGCGGTTTCGCAACGGCCATGGCGCTGAACGCGGATGCCACCGAGAAGGTGATTTCGGTGCAGGAAATGCACGCGCAGATTAACAAGTAACTCCCCATGCCCGGCAGCAGCCGTTGCCGGGCATGTTTCCTCTCTTCAGAACCTTCTGGTTTTCCATCCGCATTCAGTCAGTTAGCCTAAACTGGTTAGGTCAATAACGAAATTCATCTGAGAGCAGGGGAAAACACCATGCAAAATAAACTACTGATCGCTTCCGTTCTGGCTGCCACCGCCATGTTCACCGTTGCCGGTTGTTCTTCTAACCAGGCGGTGAAAACCACCGACGGCCGCACCATTGTGACCGACGGCAAACCGCAGGTGGATGACGACACCGGCCTGGTATCGTACAAAAATGCCGAAACCGGTCAAACCGAGCAGATTAACCGCGACCAGGTGAAATCGATGGGCGAACTGGATAACTAGTTCAGATTTCTGGCGTTAGCCCGTCAATAATATTCACTATTAGCCTGCTGAATTACTGACTACACTCTTTTGGTAAAAGAAAGCAGTAAAACAACAGGCTAATCAATGATTCTGATAATTTATGCGCACCCCTATCCGCAGCACTCGCATGCGAATAAGCGGATGCTTGAACAGGTAAGGACGCTTGATAACGTAGAGATACGTTCCCTCTATCAACTCTATCCCGATTTTAATATCGATATCGCCGCCGAACAGGAGGCGCTCTCTCGTGCCGATTTGATTATCTGGCAGCACCCCATGCAGTGGTACAGCACGCCCCCGCTGCTGAAGCTGTGGATTGACAAAGTTTTCTCCCACGGCTGGGCCTATGGCCATAACGCTAACGCGCTGCGGGGCAAAAGCCTGCTGTGGGCCGTGACCACCGGCGGCGGCGAAAGCCATTTCGATATTGGCGCCTTCCCCGGCTTTGAGGTGCTGGCGCAGCCGTTACAGGCTACCGCCCTCTACTGTGGCCTGAACTGGCTGCCGCCTTTTGCGATGCACTGCACCTTTGTCTGTGATGACGAAACGCTGCAGGCGCAGGCTCGCCGCTACAAACAACGCTTACTCGAGTGGCAGGAGACGCACAATGGATAGCCATACGCTGATACAGGCGCTGATTTACCTCGGCGCGGCGGCGCTGATTGTGCCCGTAGCGGTTCGCCTTGGGCTGGGCTCGGTGCTCGGCTATTTGATTGCGGGCTGCGTGATCGGCCCCTGGGGCTTTCGTCTGGTCACGGACGCCGAGTCGATTCTGCATTTTGCGGAAATCGGCGTGGTGCTGATGCTGTTTGTGATTGGTCTGGAGCTGGATCCGCAGCGTCTGTGGAAGCTTCGTGCCTCCGTATTCGGCGGCGGTGCGCTGCAGATGCTGGCCTGCGGCCTGCTGCTGGGCGGTTTCTGCATCCTGCTGGGGATGGAGTGGAAGGTCGCCGAGCTTATCGGCATGACGCTGGCGCTCTCCTCCACGGCTATCGCCATGCAGGCGATGAACGAGCGTAATCTGACGGTCTCTCAGATGGGACGCAGCGCCTTCTCCGTGCTGCTGTTCCAGGATATTGCCGCCATTCCGCTGGTGGCGATGATCCCGCTGCTGGCGGCCAGCGGCGCTTCCACGACCCTGGGCGCTTTTGCGCTATCGGCGCTGAAGGTGGCCGGCGCGCTGGCGCTGGTGATCCTGCTTGGTCGGTACGTGACGCGCCCTCTGCTGCGCTTTGTGGCACGTTCCGGCCTGCGCGAGGTATTCAGCGCCGTCGCCCTGTTCCTGGTGTTCGGCTTTGGCCTGCTGCTGGAGGAGGCCGGTCTGTCGATGGCGATGGGCGCATTCCTGGCCGGCGTTCTGCTGGCCAGTTCTGAATACCGCCACGCGCTGGAAAGCGATATCGAGCCGTTTAAGGGGCTGCTGCTGGGGCTGTTTTTCATCGGCGTCGGGATGTCTATCGACTTTGGCACGCTGGTTACGCACCCGCTGCGGATCGTTATCCTGCTGGTGGGTTTCCTGGTCATTAAAATGGCGATGCTGTGGCTGATTGCCCGACCGCTAAAAGTGCCGAACAGGCAGCGCCGCTGGTTCGCCGTACTGCTGGGGCAGGGAAGTGAATTCGCGTTCGTGGTCTTTGGCGCCGCGCAGATGGCGAACGTTCTGGATCCCGAGTGGGCGAAAGCGCTAACCCTTGCCGTAGCGCTGTCGATGGCCGCTACCCCGATCCTGCTGGTGCTGCTGACGCGCCTCGAAAAGTCGGACAGCGAGCAGGCGCGCGAAGCGGATGAAATTGACGAAGAGCAGCCGCGGGTCATCATCGCCGGCTTCGGGCGTTTCGGGCAGATCGCCGGCCGTCTGCTGCTGTCGAGCGGCGTCAAAATGGTCATTCTCGATCACGATCCTGACCACGTGGATACCCTGCGTAAATTCGATATGAAGGTGTTTTACGGCGATGCGACCCGCGTCGATCTGCTGGAGTCGGCGGGGGCGGCGAAAGCCGAGGTGCTGATAAATGCCATCGACGATCCGCAGGCCAGCATGCAGATGGTGGCGCTGGCGAAGGAGCACTTCCCGAACCTGACGATCGTCTCCCGCGCGCGCGACGTGGATCATTACATCCAGCTGCGCCAGGCGGGCGTGGCGGCACCCGAGCGTGAAACCTTCGAAGGCGCGCTGAAGTCCGGCCGAATGGCGCTGGAAAGCCTGGGGCTGGGCGCCTATGAGGCGCGCGAGCGTGCCGACCTGTTCCGCCGCTTTAATACCGATATGGTGGAAGAGATGGTAGAGATGGCGAACAGCACGGCGTCTGAGCGCGCGGCGGTCTTCAAACGCACCAGCGCAATGCTGACGGAGATCATTAACGAGGATCGTAATCACCTGTCGCTGACTCAGCGCCACGGCTGGCAGGGAACGGAAGAGGGTAAACATACGGGCAATCCTGAGGACGAGCCGGAGAGTAAACCTTCCGCGTGAAGAGGAGTTGCCAGCAAGATTAAAAAATTTCCGTTTCTTTACTCTGCCGCCAGTCGACGAAAGATTAAGCTTTCCGTATAGTGGCGGCAATTTTTTGCATCCGGGAAATTTTCAATGATCAGTCTGATTGCAGCGCTGGCGGTAGACCGCGTTATCGGTATGGAAAACGCCATGCCGTGGAACCTGCCTGCCGATCTCGCATGGTTTAAACGTACGACGTTAAACAAGCCGGTAGTGATGGGCCGCCTGACCTGGGAGTCGATTGGTCGTCCATTGCCGGGCCGTAAGAATATCGTGATCAGTAGCCAGCCGGGCACTGACGATCGCGTTGAGTGGGTGAAATCCGTTGATGAAGCGGTTGCCGCCTGCGGTGACGCCGAAGAGATCATGGTGATCGGCGGCGGTCGCGTGTATGAGCAGTTCCTGCCCAAAGCGCAGAAACTGTATCTGACCCACATTGATGCGGAAGTGGAAGGGGATACCCATTTCCCGGACTACGATCCGGACGAGTGGGAGTCCGTATTCAGCGAATTCCATGACGCAGATGCGCAGAACTCACACAGCTACTGCTTCGAAATACTGGAACGACGTTAAGTGATTTGCCCCTCACTCCAGAGGGGACGGCCCAGTGCGGGCTTTTCTCCCTCTCCCCTCTGGGGGGAGGGGAAAGAGAATGACTCAGGAGGCGACGGCCTCGCCTTCACCTAAGTCCAGCTGGCGGTTGGACGGCTGCACAAAGTACCTCTTATCTTCCCAGCGCAGGCAGGTTAACTCCCCGCCCCAGCAGCATCCGGTATCCAGGCCATAGATGCCTTCCGGCGTGCCTTTACCTTCAAGCGACGCCCAGTGGCCAAACGCCACGCTGTACGCAGCCGTCACCGGGCCTGGTATCGCGAACCATGGCTTAAGCGGCGCAGGCGCGCTTTCAGGGGTCTCCTTGCAGTACATATCCAGCTGCCCGTTCGGGAAGCAGAAACGCATACGCGTGAAGGCGTTAGTGATAAAACGCAGGCGCGCAAGGCCGGTGAGATCGTCGCTCCAGTTATTCGGCATATCGCCGTACATCGCGTCCAGGAAGAACGGATAGGAGTCGCTCGCCAGCACCGCTTCTGCGTCACGGGCGCAGGTTTTCGCCGTCTCAAGATCCCACTGAGGGGTGATCCCCGCGTGGGCCATCACCAGCTTTTTCTCTTCATCCACCTGCAGCAGCGGCTGGCGACGCAGCCAGTTGAGCAGCTCGTCGGCGTCCGGCGCTTCAAGCAGCGGCGTAATTCGGTCTTTTGGCTTATTACGGCTGATCCCGGCATAGACCGCCAGGAGATGAAGGTCGTGGTTGCCCAGCACCAGGCGCACGCTGTCGCCCAGCGATTTGACGAAGCGCAGCACGTCCAGAGAGCCCGGACCGCGCGCGACTAAATCGCCCGTCAGCCAGAGCGTATCTTCCCCGGGGGTAAAATCGACCTGCTTTAACAACGCGATCAGTTCATCGTAGCAACCGTGAACGTCGCCAATCAGATATGTAGACATTGGATTAATGAATGAATGTGGTTACGGCGAGACGGAACACAGGAATGGCAACGCGGAATCCATTACCATCGACGTCGACCATTTCATAATGGCCCTGCATGGTACCCATTGGCGTTTCAATCACCGCGCCGCTGGTGTACTGATACTCTTCGCCAGGGGCGATGTGCGGCTGTTCACCGACCACACCCTCTCCCTGGACTTCAATTTCACGGCCATTGCCGTTGGTGATAAGCCAATAGCGCCCGCGCAGCTGCACGGGCGTCCGCCCCAGATTGCGGATGGTCACGGTGTAAGCAAAGACGAAACGCTCTTCGTCCGGCGAGGACTGCGATTCAACATAGACGCTTTGAACATGGACACATACGCGGGGCGAATCAATCATGGCTTAACTCTCCTTCGGCGGGGCATTTTCGCTGATGTAATTAGCCAGCCTGCAGTACTGTTCTACGGAAATGTTTTCCGCACGCATTGCCGGGTCGATCCCCAGCTCGGCCAGTACCTCAACGGTAAACGAATTGCTCAGGCTGTTGCGGATCGTTTTACGGCGCTGGTTGAACGCTTCTGTGGTGATGCGGCTCAGCACGCGAAGCTCTTTCACCGGGTATGGCTTCGTTTTGTGCGGCACCAGGCGCACGACCGCAGAATCCACTTTTGGCGGCGGCGTAAACGCCGACGGCGGCACTTCCAGTACCGGGATCACGTTGCAGAAATATTGTGCCATCACGCTTAAACGACCATACGCTTTACTGTTCGGCCCTGCAACCAGACGGTTTACCACCTCTTTTTGCAGCATGAAGTGCATGTCGGCAATGGCATCAGTATAGCTAAACAGGTGGAACATCAGCGGGGTGGAGATGTTATACGGCAGGTTACCGAACACGCGCAGCGGCTGGCCCATTTTCTCTGACAGCTCGCCAAAGTTCATGGTCATCGCATCCTGCTGATAAATGGTCAGCTTCGGCCCGAGGAACGGGTGCGTTTGCAGGCGCGCGGCCAGGTCGCGGTCCAGCTCGATGACGGTCAGTTCGTCCAGGCGTTCGCCTACGGGCTCCGTCAGCGCGGCAAGGCCCGGGCCGATTTCGACCATCGCCTGGCCTTTCTGTGGATTGATAGCCGAGACAATGCTTTCGATCACGAACTGATCGTTGAGGAAGTTTTGCCCGAAACGTTTACGGGCTAAGTGGCCCTGATGGACTCGATTAGTCATTGAGTATTAACAATCATTTTGATGGCGAGATTAAGCGCCGTAATAAAACTGCCGACATCCGCTTTTCCCTGGCCTGCCAGATCCAGCGCAGTACCGTGGTCAACGGACGTTCGAATAAAGGGTAAACCGAGGGTGATATTCACGCCACGGCCAAAGCCCTGGTATTTTAGCACGGGCAGACCCTGATCGTGGTACATCGCGAGCACGGCATCGGCATTATCCAGGTATTTGGGCTGGAAAAGGGTGTCCGCAGGCAGCGGCCCGCTGAGATTCATCCCTTTTGCGCGCATTTCGTCGAGCACGGGAATAATGGTGTCGATCTCTTCGGTACCCATGTGTCCGCCTTCTCCCGCATGCGGGTTCAGGCCGCAGACCAGCACGTGCGGCTGCGGGATGCCGAATTTGGTCTGCAGATCGTGATGCAAAATCCCGATAATCTCGCGCAGGAGTTCAGGGGTGATGGCATCAGGAATGGCTTTGATCGGCAGATGGGTCGTCACCAGCGCAACGCGCATCTCTTCCGTTGCCAGCATCATCACCACTTTCGGGCTGTGCGAGCGCTCTTCAAAGAACTCGGTGTGTCCGGTAAACGGAACGCCCGCGTCGTTGATTACGCCTTTGTGCACAGGGCCGGTGATCAGCGCCGCGAACTCACCGTTCAGGCAGCCGTCGCAGGCGCGGGCCAGCGTCTCGACAACGTAGTGACCATTTTCGGTACTCAACTGACCGGGAACCACGGGCGTACGAAGGGGAACGGAAAGCAGGGTGAGGGTGCCAGTCTGCTGCGGTGCGGGCTGTTGGTCTTTAACGTAGGGGAGCAGCGTTAAGGGCAGACCGAGCAGTTTTGCCCGGTCCTGTAACAGTGTTGCATCTGCGCAGACGACCAGTTCTACCGGCCAGCTCCGTTGGGCGAGCTGAACGACAAGGTCGGGACCAATCCCGGCGGGTTCGCCGGGCGTGATAACAACACGATGCTGTTTCATTAGTTGCTCAGGATTTTCACGTAAGCGCTGGCGCGTTGTTCCTGCATCCAGGTAGCCGCTTCTTCAGAGAACTTACGGTTAAACAGCATACGGTAGGCTCTGTCTTTCTGCGCTGCATCGGTTTTATCGACGTTGCGGGTGTCCATCAGCTCAATCAGATGCCAGCCAAAGGAAGAGTGCACGGGGGCGCTCAGCTGGCCTTTGTTCATCTTCATTAACGCATCACGGAAAGCCGGATCGTAGATATCGGCTGCAGCCCAGCCCAGATCGCCGCCCTGGTTAGCAGAACCCGGATCCTGAGAGAACTCTTTTGCCGCTTTATCAAAGGTGGTTTTACCGCTTCTGATGTCTGCGGCAATTTGCTCAAGCTTCATGCGGGCCTGATCGTCAGTCATGATCGGTGATGGCTTCAGCAGAATGTGGCGAGCGTGCACCTCGGTGACGGAAATGTTCTGGCTCTGGCCGCGCAGATCGTTCACCTTCAGAATGTGGAAGCCCACACCCGAGCGGATTGGGCCGACAATATCCCCTTTCTTCGCGGTGCTCAGCGCCTGCGCGAAGAGGGAGGGCAGCTCCTGAATGCGGCCCCAGCCCATCTGGCCGCCTTTCAGCGCCTGCTGGTCAGCAGAATAGCTGATGGCCAGCTTGCCGAAGTCGCCGCCGTTGCGCGCCTGATCCACGATAGCGCGCGCCTGGCTTTCCGCCTCAGCCGCCTGATCGGACGTTGGGTTTTCTGGCAGTGGGATCAGAATGTGGCTCAGGTTCAGCTCTGTGCTGGCATCGTTCTGGTTGCCCACCTGTTTTGCCAGGGCATCCACTTCCTGAGGCAGGATGGTGACGCGACGACGCACTTCGTTATTACGCACTTCTGAAATCAGCATCTCTTTGCGGATCTGATTACGGTAGGTGGCGTAGCTGATGCCGTCGTAGGCCAGACGGCTGCGCATCTGATCCATCGAGATGTTGTTTTGTTTGGCAATGTTAGCGATCGCCTGATCGAGCTGCTCGTCAGTGACCTTCACACCCATTTTCTGACCCATCTGCAGAACGATCTGATCCATGATCAGGCGTTCCAGAATCTGATGGCGTAACGTTGCGTCATCCGGAAGCTGCTGGCCCGCTTCGCCCGAGTTGAGCTTTACGGACTTCATCAAACCGTCAACGTCACTTTCAAGCACGACGCCGTTGTTCACCACAGCTGCGACTTTATCGACAACCTGGGGGGCCGCAAAGCTGGTATTTGCAACCATGGCGACACCGAGCAGCAGCGTTTTCCAGTTCTTCATACTTTTTCCATTTCAATTAACCGCAAAGCGGATTACGTTGTAAATCAAGCACATTACAGGGAGCTACGGTACGGCAGAATGTTCGAGCGCAGCATCTGCTGCGTGCCCAGGCCGTAGTTAGAACTCAGACCGCGCAGCTCGACGTTGAAACCGATCACGTTATCGTATTTGCTTTGACTGTTTTCTGTATCCCAGCCGTTAAGCTTGCGCTCGTAACCGACGCGCAGCGCGTAACAGCAGGAGTTATATTGCAGACCTACCATCTGGTCAGCAGGTTTGCTGGTGTTGGTGTCAAAGTAGTAGGCGCCTACGATTGACCAACGATCGGCGATCGGCCAGCTTGCCGCACCGCCCACCTGTGAAATCCCTTCTTTATACTGTTCTCTGGTCGCATAGTTTGGCAGCGTCGCCTGGATATACTCCGGGCTGGCATAACGATACGTCAGCTGCACCATACGATCTTCATCACGACGGTATTCGATGGCCGAGCTGCTCGTCGCCACGTTGTTTAGACGCGTGTCGTACTGCACGCCGCCGCGCAGGCCCCAACGATCGGTCATGCGCCAGTAGGTATCACCCGCCCACACCAGTGAACCCGTTTTGTTGTCTTTCTCCCAGTTAATGTCGTCATCGCCGGTACGAGACTCGGTGAAATAGTAGATTTGACCAACAGAAACGTTAAAACGTTCAACGGCAGCATCATCATAAACGCGCGTTGTGACGCCGGTGGTTAACTGGTTAGCGGATGCAATGCGGTCAAGACCACCGTAGGTACGGTCGCGGAACAGGCCGCTGAAGTCAGACTGCAGGAAAGAGGAGTCGTAGTTTTGAATTTTGCTCTGGTCACGATAAGGCACGTACAGGTACTGCATACGCGGCTCAAGCGTCTGGGTATAACCATCGGCCAGAAGGCCCATATCGCGTTCGAAGATCAGCTTGCCGTCCATCTTGAACTGAGGGAGGACGCGGTTTACCGACTCTTCAAGATCGGTATTGTAGCGGGTGTTGTACCAGTCCACGTTTTTCTGCTGGTAGTGCGTGGCCATAACCTTGGCTTCGGTATTCAGGCTTGCCCAGTCATTTGAAACGGGAAGATTGATCGTCGGCTCCAGGTGCACACGCGTTGCTTCCGGCATGTCAGAGTTGGTATTGACGAAATGCACCGCCTGGGCGTAAACGCGGGTGTCGAACGGACCCACGTCGTTTTGATACCAGTTAACGTCCAGCTGCGGTTCTGCACCGTACGTGCTGGTGTTCTGGCTGCTAAACACCTGGAACTGTTTCGTCGAAACCGTGGCGTTAAAGTTTTGAACCGCGTAGCCAACGCTGAATTTCTGCGTCGCGTAGCCATCGGTGCTGGAGCCGTACTTGGAGTCAAAGTCGTTAAAATAGTACGGGTCGCTGACCTTGGTGTAGTCAATGTTAAAACGCCAGACCTGATCCATCACCCCGGCATGCTGCCAGTAGAACATCCAGCGGTGCTTGTCGCCTTCGGTCGGGTGCTCATCCTGGAAGACATCATCCGACGGCAGATAATCCAGCTCCATCAGACCGCTACCCGCCTGGGTCAGATAACGGAATTCGTTTTCCCACATGATGTTGCCGCGCTTGTGGATATAGTGCGGCGTGATCGTCGCGTCCATGTTTGGCGCGATGTTCCAGTAATACGGCAGATAGAACTCAAAATAGTTCGAGGTGCTGTATTTGGCGTTGGGGATCAGGAAGCCTGAACGACGTTTGTCGCCCACGGGGAGCTGCAGGTAAGGGCTATAGAAAACGGGTACCGGGCCCAGCTTAAAGCGGGCGTTCCAGG